>NZ_JBXEJO010000096.1:0-30096 GCF_056837965.1 Bradyrhizobium ferriligni | reverse complement strand
GGCTGATGTTGAACCGTCGGCACAGCTCGCGCCGGTTGGCGCCTTCCTGCAGAGCCAGCCGCACGAACTCGTGGCGCTGATCCATTACTGACACCTCACTCCACGGCATGGCGGCCTCCCGAATCGGACCAATCCAGCCAAGGTTGATGTGTCAGCTATGTCTCCGAACACCCGTCAGTGATCTGTCCGGGCTAAACATCGAGCCGGGCGATGACAGCGGTAGACGAGGATATAGTCTCACGCTCGGAACCAGACATCTACCCGCCCAGCCTGTCCACTTCGGCCTTGCCGGCCTTCATCACCAGCGGGATGTGCTCACCCTGACCGAGCAGGCAACCCACGTCGCGCAGCGGGTTGCCCTCGACCACCAAGAGATCGGCGAACGCCTCCGGCGCGATGCGGCCAAGCTTGCCTTCCATGCCGAGCACCTCGGCGCCGATGATGGTCGCGCTTTCGATCACCGCCTGGGGGCCGAGCAGCTCGGCGCGGATCCGGAACTCGTCGCTCTGCAGCCGCTGCGACGGCCCGAGCAGGTCGGTGCCGAATCCCATTTTGACCCCGGCCTCGCGGTAGATCGCGAGCGAGCGCAGCCCGGCGTCGCGCACGTCGGCGATCTTGGCGACGCTCGCCGCCGGCAGGCCGTATTTCGCGCCCTCATTGGCCAGCGCCTCATAGGTGACCAGCGTCGGCACCACATAGGCGCCCTGCTCGGCCATCAGGCGCGCGGTCGGAAGGTCGATCAGATTGCCGTGCTCGATGGTGCGCACGCCGCAGCGTATTGCCCGCTCGATCGCCTCGGCCGTGTAGGCGTGCGCCAGCACATAGGTGTGCCGCGCCCTCGCCTCGGCGACGATGGCGCGGATCTCGTCCTCGGAATAGCCGTAAGCGCCGATCGGATCGGTCGGCGACGCGACACCGCCGGACGCCATGATCTTGATCTGGTCGGCGCCCATCTGCAACTCCTCGCGCACCGCCTTGCGCACCGCATCGACGCCGTCGACGACGCGTGCGATCGCGCCGACCCGCACGCAGCAGGAGCAGGTCGGATCGGCCAGATAGTCCGAGCGGGCCCGCCCGTCGCCGTGACCGCCGGTCTGGCTCAGCGCGCGGCCGGAAACGAACAGCCGCGGACCGTCGGTGAGACCGGTGTCGATCGCCTGCTTCAGCGCGTAGCCGGCACCGCCGGCATCGCGAACGGTGGTGAAGCCGCGCTTCAGCATGCCACGCAGCAGCATGGTCGAGCGCAGCGTCACCAGCACGTTGGCCATCCGCGCCTGCTGCGACAGGTCGAGCTCGACCGCAACCGCATGCACATGCAGGTCGATCAGGCCGGGCATCAGGGTCTTGCCCTTGAGGTCGACGACGCGATCGGCGGAAGCCTCGATCGGCCGATCGGACACCTCCTTGATCAGGCGATCCTCGACCAGCACGTGGTGGCCTTCGAGCAGATCGGGCCGCAGCGGATCGAGCAGCGCGGCATTCTTGAAGAGGATAGTGGACATGATCGTCTCCCGGCCTGCGTGATCACGCAGCCTTGCTTGCAATGTCTTCCAGCGACCGGCCGCGCGTCGGCACGCCCATCAGCACGACGGTCAGCGCGCCGATCAAAAGCACCGACGTGGTGACGCCGAACACGCCGGCAAAGCCGAAATTCGGATAGAGGTAGCCGACCAGGATCGGCGCTACGATGGCGCCGATGCGGCCGATCGCGGACGCGAGCCCGGCCCCCGTGGTCCGGATCGATGTCGGAAACACTTCGGCCGTGTAGGCATAGACGCCGGCATAGGTACCGTTCATGAAGAACGACAGCAGCAGGCCGGCCGTCATGATCTCCGCATCGCTCTTGGCAAAGGCGAGCCCGAGCGCGCTGACGCCGCCGAGCAGCATATAGGTCGCAATCGTCGCCTGCCGTCCGATCCGCTCATTGAAAAAGGCGGCGGTGAAATAGCCCGGCACCTGCGCGCAGTACATCGCGAGCGAATAGCCAAAACTCTTGGTGATGCTCATCCCGTTCTGCACCAGGAGGCCGGGAATCCAGACGAAGAAGGAATAGTAGCTGAAGGTGATCGACAGCCACATGATCCAGGTCATGGTGGTGATGCGCGCCTGCCGGCCGGCGAGCAGCGCGGCAAAATTGCTCAACAGCGTTCCCGACGAGGCGACCGGGGCGGCCGGCTCGGCGACGGGCGACGGCAGCGCGCGGCCCTCGCGCGCGAAGCCGGCCTCGATCCTGTCGAGCACCGCTTCGGCTTCCTTCGCCCTGCCCCGGCTTTCCAGCCAGCGCGGCGATTCCGGCAGCGATCTGCGCCACCACAGCAGCATCACGACCGGGATGGCGGTGATGACGAGCACGATGCGCCAGCCGTTCTCGTAGGCGGGCACGATGAAATAGCCGAGCAGGGCGGCGGCGACGAAGCCGAACGAGAAGAAGCCCGCCAGCGCGCCGGTGAAGGCGCCGCGGTAACGCCGCGCCACGAACTCCGCGAGGTACGGCGCGATGATCGCGCTCTCCGCGCCGGTGCCCATGCCGGCGACGACGCGCGCGGCAAAGAATGCCGGCCAGCTATCCACCGCCGCGCTGACCAGCGAGGCCGCGCTGTAGAGCGCGAGCGCCGACATCATCACCGCGCGACGGCCGATCAGGTCGCCCAGCGTCCCCGCGAGCAGCGCGCCGAACAGATAGCCGACGAAAGTACTGCTGCCGAGCACGCCGGTCTCGACATTGGTCAGCCCCCAGGCGGTGCGCAGCACCGGCAGGATGAACGCCAGCACCGCGGCATCCATCGCGTCGAACAGATAGCCGAGGCCGCCCATCAGCAGCAGGTGCACATGGAACCGCGCGAACGGCAGGCGCTCGATGCGCGCCGAGATCATCGACATGAAAGTCCCCCCTCGCCCCGCGGTCGGCACGCGCCACGGGGTCAGCCGGGGAATGATAGACAAACCAATATTATCCGAATAATTTATAATTGTTATCTAGCACATCACCATTGTGAATATTGCTCGTGTCCTTCCGCACGCTCGACCTCAACCTGCTGAAAGTCTTCGAGGCGCTGATGACCGAGGGCAGCGTCACGCGCGCCGCCAGCGCGCTGACCATGACACAGCCCGCGGTCAGCAACGCGCTCGCGCGGCTGCGCGACGCGCTCGGCGATCCCCTGTTCGTGCGCACCGCGAGCGGGATCCGCCCGACGCAGCGCGCCGTGGCGCTGTGGCAGCCGATCGGCGATGCCCTGGAACATGTCCGCCACGCGCTCGACGAGGACGCCTTCGATCCGCGACAGACCCAGGCCGAATTCATCCTGTCGATGTCGGATTACGTGTCCTCGCTGGTGATGCCGCGGCTGCTCAACCGCTTCAGTGAAGTGGCGCCGTCCGCGCGCATCCACACCGTGCCCAACACCATCCTGGAGATCGGCGACCGGCTCGAGGACAACCGGGTCGATTGCGTGCTCAGCGTCTACGTCAACGAGGCGCAGCAGCCGCCGGCGGTGATCCGCTCACGCTCGCTGTGGACCGTCGAATATGCCTGCATGATGCGGCGCGACCATCCGCTGGCGAGGCGGAAGCGGCTCAACACCCGGAGCTTCCTTGCCGCCAAGCACGTCGATGTCAGCCTCGCCGGCAAGACGCTGCCGACCTACGACCAGTTTCTCGCCTCGCGCGGGCTTTCGCGCAATCTGGTCGCAACCGTCAACCACTACAACGCCGCCTACGAGATCGTGCGCCAGTCCGACCTGATCGCCGTGCTGCCGCGCGATCTCAGCGCCCAATCCCGCCACGCACCCCATCTGCACGCCATGCCGGTGCCGCTGCCGGCGCCGCCGCGCATCGTCAGCCTGTTCTGGCACCAGCGCAACGACACCGTTCCCGCGCAACGCTGGCTGCGCGAGACGCTGGTGGAGATGTTCGCAAGGATGGAGTGAGGGGGTGGGATTGGCGCATGCGGATTAACCCGGCTCCCGGACACCCGTGATCCCCGTAGCGGCACGGGGATGCTGATTAACGCTCCCACAACTCGGGTTTCGTTTCCGATTGACGCCATCGGGGACCGAGGTGGTAGGCTGTCGCCATTTCACGTGGCCATTTGAATGCGCGCGTTATTGGAACAATACCAGCTTTTGCTGGCACCCTTGATCTTCGTGCCGTTCGAGCAACTCTTTGCAGCGAGGCAGCAGAAGATCTTCAGGCGTGGTCTGTTGACCGATATGGCCTTCCTGTTTCTCAACGGCTGGCTGGTGTTCGTCGGCGTGAGCGCGATCATCGCAGTGGCGACGCTCGTCAATCAATCGATCCTGCCCTCGGCAGTCAAGCAGGCGGTCAGCGACCTCCCGTATTGGGCTCAGGCGCCGATCGCGATCGTGATCGGGGACCTCGGCATCTACTGGACCCACCGCATCCTGCATGTCGTGCCCGCCATGTGGCGCATCCATGCCGTTCATCACGCCGTCGAAGATCTGGACTGGCTCGCCGCGATCCACCAGCACCCGCTTGACGTGACCTTCATGAAGGTTGGTTCGCTGTTTCCGCTGTTCGCGCTCGGTTTCTCCGCCGAGGCGATCGGGACCTATCTTGCAATCTACTACTGGCAGTCCTGGCTCGCGCACGCCAACGTGCGCCTGGGCTACGGCCCGCTACGCCATGTCCTGGTGTCGCCGGAATTTCATCACTGGCACCACAGCAGCCAGCGGGAAGCCAGGGACAAGAACTACGCCGGGCTGTTCTCGTTCTACGATGTGCTGTTCGGCAGCCTCTATCTTCCAAAAGGGCAGAAGCCGACGGCATTCGGCGTCGATCATCCGATGCCCACGAGCTACCTGACGCTTTTGGCCTATCCGTTCGTCGCCTGGGCCTCGATGCTCAAGCGCGACGATCCGTCGGGCACCAGGCACCCGGTTGGGACGGAGCCTGTGCCCGGCGCGGCAACACCGCCGGCGCACCAGGACGGCTTATCCTGATGATCTTCGCAGACTGCTCGCGATCAGGACACTCAAGCGCGATGAGATCGGGTTGAATCCTCATCGCGCCTTAGCTCTTTGCTTGAGCATGATCTCCGCACAAACGCGTCCCCCGTTTGTCGCGAGAGAAAACCGCTTCGCACTTTTCCGGATCCTGCCTTAGCCTCCGACGGTCGCAGATTTTCGCAACTCCTCGCCTGGAACTTTCTCGCCGGCCTCTTGCCGGTATCTCATCCAGATCAGCGCGATCACGGTTGCGCACATCATGGGGCCGAGAGGCGTGCGCACGAACGGGAAAGCGTATCCCAATACGAAGATGACGCTGACCGCGATCCGGAAGGCGCTTCGACCTGAACGCGACGCGAGGCGGCCCGCGGTGGCGTTCATGAGAAAGAGCAGCGCGACCACCAGGATCGGCATATCGTAGATCGCGAAGTAAGGAGAAATCAGCGGCGTTGCCGCCAGCAGGCTTGCGGCCTTTACGGCGAAGCTGACATGGCCGCGCCACAGGATCAGCACCCCGATCGCAACCACCGATGCGATGGCGATGTGGACCGTCATCGCCAAACCGTAGCCAAGGCCGGCGTCTCGCAAGAGACCATAGATACTCTGAAGTTTGTACCATGGCAGCGCGCCACTGAGGTGAAATTGCGTCGTGGCGAAGGTGGCGGCCGCGCGGAATCCATCGAAGGTATCCCACCCGAAGATCAGTCCGGCGAGCAGCAGCAGGACCGGAATCACCAGGGCGGCGGTGATGACGACGCGCCAACGCCCGGTAGCGATCAACACGAAGGGCAGCAGAACGCCATATTGAGGTTTGAAGATAAGCAGCGCGATCAGGACCCCGCTGAGAAGCGGACGCCTGTCCAATGTCAGCAGGATGCCGCCGAGCAGCGATGCCGCGAGCAGCGCGCTTTGGCCGGAAATGAAGTCATAGAATACAGGTGGAGCAACGAGTGCCAGCAGCAGCGCGCCGAAGCGTGGCCGGATGGCATAAGCGACAAGCAGCCAGCAAGACAGCTTTGCCGCGCTCCAGACCCAGAACGCAACCGGAAACGGCAGCAGCGCCAGCGGCGCCAGAACCAGGAAAAACACCGGCGGATAAAAGAACGGAACCGGCACCTGATCGTAAGGATACGGAGCGTGATTGAGGGATTGCACCCGGAGAACAAGTTGCTGATGCAGTTGCTCCCAATCGTAGGCCGCCGCCGCATGGCCTTCGAGCGCCATCGCGCCCGCACCCCAGAAACATGAAAAATCGATTCCGGCCTGGCCGCCACCACCGAAAAATGCCGGTATCGAAACCAGGATCGAGACGCCAAGCAAGATGACGCAGGCAACCATCAGCGCCGGGTCATCTCCTGCAGAAACGTCCCAGTGCAAAATTTTCTTCATGTCGTCTGAAACGGCTCAATCATGAAATGGCGCAATCTATCATTGCCGTCTCGGGCCGAGCAATGGAACGCCGGCGGCGGCTGGAGCTGTTTGCGCGGATAGGGTGAAGACGCAGGCGCCCGAGGGTAAGACCGAGGTTTTCATCTGGGACGATCTGATGCCGGGCTTCGGCGTCCGCCTGCGGGCAAGCGGTGCCAGCTCTTATGTTGCACAGTGACAGATCGGCACCCGGCAGGGCCGGGAAACCATCGGCCGGAGCCGCCCGCGAGAAAGCCCGGAATATCCTTGGCCTTGCCCAAACCGGCAAGAACCCAAAGGCCGCCCGGCTTGAGATGAGATTGCGATCGGCTGCCATTCGGCGCACTACCGCTACTCGAAAAGAAGTATCGCGGCTTCCCGTATTATCCTGGTGCTTTTAGCTCTCGATCCGGCCCATCTAGGAGGCGTTGGAAGCGCGCTCTGCGCCACGCCTCAACCCGGCGTAGTCGGCGCAGCATGGATGGCTGCACACCAATTCTGACAAGCTCGTACTATCGCTACTGGGAGGTCGCTGGTTTGAGAACTGGTTCTTTGGCTCTAGACTCTTCAGCCTTGTCGTAGTGCTCCAAGGCGAGAAGGTGCAGATGCACTGCCCTGTGAAAATCCGGTTCGACAAGGGCCATCCGAGATGCAATCTCGGCTTGTCGCAGATGATACTCAGCCGATGGCAATGTCGTCTTCTCCCCCTAAGCTTTAGAGGGTTATCTCGGTGCGGCCTTGATCACGGGCTCGCCGTCGCAGTTGGCTTCGCCCCCACGCCGCTTTGATCTCAAACACGGCAACGATAGCGGACCACAGAGCCAAACCCGCCACGCCCAACATGAACAATGTCGCTTCGGTCATTGGACAATCCCGTCATGTGCCCTCGCCTCAGCACAGTAACGCGGTCCCTGATCTCCGGGGCTGGCGGATGAACCATCAGGGACCGCGCGCCGCGCTGACTTCTCCATAAGCCGTGAACATCGGGAAACGTTCCGGCCAGACCCGGAGCATCACGAACGCCGCCTCGTCCCCGGCTACCGGGCTCCCCTGTGCGATCGTCCGGATCACGCCGAAGAGCGATGGCCGCTCAGCGGCTCCCTGACGGGCCCCGACATGCTCCCAATCCTTCCACCATTCGAGGCGATCAGGATGACGTGGAAGGCAAGCGATGTAAGTGATTGATTTGATTGGTGGGGGAGGCAGGACTCGAACCTGCGAAGCCATGAGGCGGCTGATTTACAGTCAGCTCCCTTTGCCACTCGGGACACTCCCCCGTCCAACAGCATCAGACCGGCCGCGCGAGTGGCGGCGGACCGGGTCATCGAAATGACGCTGATAACCGGCCGACCCGAAGCGGGTGCGCGGTCGGGCGCGTTTATGGGGGAAGGCGGTCCCCAAAGTCAACCAAGCCAGCGGTCTATTTGGGATACTTTTGCAGGCTCGGGCGAACTCTGTTCCAAAGTCGTGAGTCTTGCGGCTAGATTCTTGTTTTGTCGCGTTTTCTTCGAGCGAACCGGACCCCGCTTCGCTCGAAAACGCTGTGTAAAATTGCCAATATTCGGGAGCCGTGACACAAGCCTCACATGAGCGATCGCGACCGCAAACCCAATTTCCGAGGCAAGGGCGGTAAACCCTTCCAAAAAGGGCCGAAATTCGGCCGCCCGCCGGCCTGGCGGGACCGCGAATCCGGTTCCGACGGGCCGGTGATTCTGTATGGCTGGCACACGGTGTCGGCCGCGCTTGCCAACCCCGACCGCCATATCCGCAAGCTTTACCTCACCGAGAACGCGGCCAAGCGCCTCGCCGACGAAAACATCGCGACCCGCGTCGCCCCCGAGATCGTCCGGCCCAGCGAGATCGACCGGCGCCTCACCCCCGATGCGGTGCATCAGGGCCTCCTGGCGGAGGCCGATCCCCTGCCCTCGCCCGGCATCGACACGCTGCCGCTGGAGGGCATCGTGCTGGTGCTCGACCAGATCACCGATCCGCACAATGTCGGCGCCATCCTGCGCTCGGCCGCGGCGTTCGCGGTGAAGGCGATCGTCACCACCGCCCGTCACAGCCCGGAGGCGACCGGCGTGCTGGCGAAGTCCGCCTCCGGCGCGCTTGAGCTCGTGCCTGTTGTCACCGTGCAGAACCTGGCGCGCGCGCTGAACGAGCTGAACGAGCGCGGCTTCCAGACCGTCGGCCTCGACAGCGAGGGCACCGAGGATCTCGGCAAGGCCGCGCTGCAAGCGCCGCTCGCGCTGGTGCTCGGCGCCGAAGGCAAGGGCTTGCGGCAATTGACGCGCGAGACCTGCCGCCTCGTCGCCCGCCTCGACATGCCCGGCGAGATCAAGAGCCTCAACGTGTCGAACGCCTGTGTGCTCGCGCTCTATATCGGCGCCAGCCGGCTCGGGCTGATGTGAACGACAAACGCCCGCTCGCGTGACGCGAACGGGCGCTGATGTCTTCGATCGATCGCCGGTCAGTAGTAGCGGCGCAGCACCGGATGGCCGTAGCGGCCGTAGCGATAGCCGTAGTGCGAACGATAGCCGTAGTGGTGGCGGTAACCGTAGTGACGGTAGCCATAGCGGCGATAGCCGTAATACGGGCGGCCGTAGCCTTCGCGGTAGTACGGACGCGGCGCCCAGTTGCCCGGACCGGTGTAGGTCGGTCCCTGGTTGACGTAATAATACTGCTGCGCCGCGCTGGGATAAGCGGCATCCGGGTCGGGCAGACGTTCGACGGCGCCGTAGCCGTAGCCGTAGCCACCGCAACCACCGCAGCCGTAATTCACGATGGGCGCGGAATAGCCGCAAGGGTTGAAACCGCACGCCATTGCGGGCGCGGTCAGCATGACGGCCACCGCCGCAATCAGTCCTTTGATCATTTGACGCATTACTCTCTCCTGTAGGTCTCTCTGTTCGTCGCGTAGCTCTTGATGGCTATTCAGGACCCCCGTTTCGCGGGGCTCTTGATTTCGGGCAGTCGATTTCAGAATCCTCGGGGTCGCGGTGGCCGCGGGAACGGGCGCGGCAGCGGCCGCGGCCCGTTGAACTCCGGCGCGTAGATCACCGGCGGCGGATCGACCGGCACGTTGGACTGTGCCGGCAGCGGAGCCGATTCCGCACCCCACGATTGATGATAGCTCTCGGCCGGCTTGGGCAGGCGGCGGTTGGCCGGCGGCTCGATCTCGAGGCGTCCGTAACCCGGCATGCGGCCGAGGCTCGGATAATAGTGGCCGACATTCGGCTGGGGATCGATCGGGCGGCCGCCATAGACGGTCGGCACCATCGACTCGTTGCGCGCGAGCCCCATCGCGCTTTCGACCACCGCGTAGGACGCGTCGACGCCGTTAATGATGATCGGTACGCCGGGCCGCACCGGCACGACAATGTCGAAGCCGCCGCCGGCCAGCGCCGTCGAGGTCATCGCAGCCAATATCGCCAGCGCAAGACTTGCGCGCATGTTCACCCAGCGTCCCGAATTGTTTCCCGCAACCTAATCCAACGGCTTGGCGGAAGGGTTAAGGACGCCGGCCAAACTGCCGGTAAGCCTAACGCGTAAGCATCGGCATCCGGTCAATGCGGCCGTGCGGAATCAGAAATCGTTAACGGGCGGCCGGGAGCATGATCCGGAGTGCGAAGCGGTTTTCATGCTCAAACGAGGAGGCGCCTACCCGTCAGGTGAAGGCGTTCTCGACGATCGAGTGGACGCCGATCGCGATCGTGACCGCGCCGACCGCCATTTGCAGGCCGCGATTGGCCCAGGTCAGCCAGCGCGCCGACGCTGCGAGCGGCACCGCGATCACGCTGGACAGCACGCCCATGCCGATCATCGAGCCGATGCCGAACAGCGCGACATAGCCGAGCCCGATCACTGGACTTGGGGCCTGCGACACCGTCAGCACCAACAGCGCCGCCGAGCCGGCCATGCCGTGCATCAGGCCGACCAGGAGCGTGCGCCAGCGGAAGCCGTGCGCATGGCTGTGCGCGGCGCGGACGTGCGGCACGGTGGACGCAAGCGCAACGGTGGGCGCAGGCGCCACGGTGGACGTAACCGCCACGGCTTCACCGGCATGGCTGTGGGCGTGGAAGTGCGTGGTGCCGTCGCCATGCGAATGGGTGTGGAAGTGCACGCGGTCGCGCCACAGCCGCCACCACACATGCGCGCCGAGGCCGACCAGCATGATGCCGACCGCGGTCTCGATCGGCTGTGCGACCGTTTCCGGGATCGCGCGCCCGAGCAGGATCGCGGCGCCGGCAAAGATGAACAAAGTGAGCGTGTGGCCAAGCCCCCAGGTCAGCCCGTGCTTGACGATGTCACCGACATGGGTGCGGCGGGCCGCGATGCTCGATACCGCGGCGATATGATCCGGCTCCAGCGCATGCTGCATGCCGAGCAGAAAGCCAAGACTCAAGATTCCGAACATCAATCCCCCGCGTCGGCACCGACATCAGTTCGCTCACCGCTGTACACGCAATTCTCGTCCAAGGCAGCATGCTCCGGAACGCATCCTGCGCACGGGCCTGCGGAACTTCACACTGGTTTGAACGCAGGGCAAGGCCGCGGCGGAACGAGCACGGCACAGCGAAATTAGCCGTCCACCACGACGAGAGGAGGCCTTGCATGACACAATTCAGAATCCTCGGCGCAGCAGCCCTGCTCGCCTCGGCACTGGCGAGCCCGGCGATGGCGCAACAGACGATCGGCACCGCCGCGCGCTGCTCGAATGCCTGGCCGGACGCCCGATGCCAGGCGATGGCACCAGGCACCCGCACCGCCTATCACCAGCGCATCGATCGGCGCGACCGCGACTGGCAGGGCAGCTACAACCGCTATGACCCCGGCCCGTTCGCGCCTGTCGACGCTGCGGCCCGCGTGGCCGGTGGCGTCGTCGGCGGCGCGGTCGGCACGGCGGCTGCCGTCGCCACCGCCCCGATCGGCGGCGCCGAATATGCCCGGCAGAACGGCTTTGTCTGCACCCCCGGCACCTGGTTCCGCGGCAGCGACGGCCGCCGGCATCCCTGCCAGTAGCTCAGTTGAAAGGCCGATGGCGAAAAAGGGCGGCCTGCGGGCCGCCTTTTTGCTGCCAGGCCAATGCGCGCCGAGTGATGGAATCCGGCCCGCACACGTTCCGGCCTTCGGGCTCTGCTTGGGATCCTGGCCTTGGCGGTTCTGGCCTTGGTTCTGGCTCTGGCGCGCCAAGTCTGCTATGCGAGCGCGCAAATCATTCCCAATTCGCCGGCTTAGCTCAGCGGTAGAGCAGCAGTTTTGTAAACTGAAGGTCGGGGGTTCAATCCCCTCAGCCGGCACCAATTGGCTTGGATTCCCGCCATCCTGGCCGCCGCGACCCAGCTTCAGTCTGCCGAGATCGACCGCCGGCCGCGGCAGCCCCGCCAGCTCGCAGGCGAATACGGCAGTTCCGCGCATGGGGGAGCGTGCTTCGACGCTGCAGAGCTGTCCGGAGCATGCTTCTTCGATGCCGACGCCGAAGCAGTCCGCTGCTGCAAATCCCTTGATGACCCCGTGAACGCCGACCGTCCTGCGGCCGATGCTGCCTTCAAACCGAAGTGCCTGGGCATCGCGTCCTCCATCCAGATAGGCGCGGCTTTGCGCCGCGCGTCATTCCCGGCTGCGATTCGAACACGTCGTCGCGATTCAATCAAAGTGCTTCGCCTGATTGCCCACAATGTACAAAGCGAGAATGTACAGAGCGAGCCGTAGTATTCCGGTTGCCGGGAGTGCCGCATCGTCGATCGCGCTCACCGCTAGCCAATGCAACGACCTCCGCGCTTCGCAATGTCTTGCATGAATCCCTAGCGAGAACGTTGAGTACCCACGCGACGACTACTTGTGATTTTGTTCCCGCTGGCTATTGTTCCCGCACTTTCATCTTTGGGAATTTCAAAATGAAGATTGTTTTCTGCACCGCGATTGTCCTGTCCACGTTGGCCGTCGCTCCCGCGAGCGCCAGGGAGCGCAATGACAGCCCTCACTCCCAGGCCTGCATGGCCAAGAACGGCTTCACGCTCGATATGTGGCGCGCTCACTCCGCGGGCACCGACGCGCAGGTCCTGAGGTACATCCAGTGTCGGGATCGGGTGTCCGCAGCACAGGCCAAGGCGATCGGCATTCGCGACCATAACTTCAGCGCGGGCTATCGATGAGCCTTGAGGGTGACATGAAAATCGCACTCGCCCTCGCTTTCCTTGCCATCGGCTGCATCCCGGTGAGCGCCGCAGGCTGGACCTGCTCCGCCCCGGGTCTGATCTCGGGGTCGTATGATGGCGGCGATAGCGCCTACATCCATCTCACCGGCTTCTCGAACGGCAACAACTATCCCGTCGCGAAGAAGGGCAGCCGGGCCACCGGCACGACGAAGAACGGCACTCGCTTCGTCTGCACCCAACGCTAAGGCACATCGCCAATCCTGATCGGCCGGAAATTGTCGCCGACCAGGCTTCACCATTTTGAGGAATCACCATGAGATTGCTGATCCTGCTCGCGACCTTCGCCGCCACCATTTCGGCGGCCACTGCCGAAACCGCTGTCGAGCGCCAATGCGCGTCGGGCAAATGCACCTGCTCCTACATCGCGTCGACCTGCAAGACCTGGAATCGCACCCATGGCGGCGACCTCGCCGTCTGCGACAGCTACCGCCAGAGCTGCCTGCAGAGCGGCCGGTGGGACGACAGAAACCGCCACATCGACGTGGTGGTGAAGCGCTGAGGCAGTTCGCCCTTTCCGAACCGGCGCTGCGCCGCTGGGGCCGGTTCGGAAAGCCGCCGCGACACCTCCCTGGCAGGAATCGTGGGATCCTTCCCGTAGGATCACCCATCCCTCGCCTTGCTTCTGTTCTTGCGGCCCCAAACGGGGTATGCAGAATGCGGGGTGGGACTCAGCCAATGACCTATTTGATCCTTGCCCGAGATGGCACCAGCCAAATCGTGCTGAAGCGCGACAGCGAAGACGCGGCCGAGAAGAAGGCACGCGAGCTGAAGGAGATGGGTTGGTTCGAGGTCGAGGTCCGCGAGGACAAGCCGGGGCCCGCCGCAGCGGCCCCGCCGGCGGATCGCCCACCGACGCTGCAATGACGCCTTGATGAACCTTTGCCGGGTGGCCCTTACAGATATGTGAGGAGCCGCCACCATGTCCGACACAGCACATTACCGCTTCCAATCCGATCAGGCGCGACGGCTGGCCCGGCAGGTGACCGACGCCGCGGTGCGCGAGAAGCTGCTGGAAATGGCCGAGGAATATGGTCGCTACGCCGACCTGATCGAGGCGCGCGGCGCCGAGCAGGTACCCGCCGCGGTGGCGGCCCACTAGACTGAACCCCACCCCGTTCCGGCCGGCTCACCAGGATATCGCGGGCAGCGAGCCCCCCTTTGCGAGGACAGGCTTGTGCAACCTGTTGAAGGCATCCTCCTCCTCATCGGATCGATTTTGGGCTGGCCGATCCGGTGGTTCGGCCGGTGGCTCGATCGGCAACCGCAGCGTGATCCGTCGCAGATATCGACGCTTCACAAAATCGGCCGCCTGGCGCTCGGCGCGGCCATCACCGTCGCTGTCCTGGTCCCGTTGGGCTGGCTCGTCCTCTCCTGATGCTCGTTCTTAAGGTGAGGCCAAGTCCGCTCGGCAACGCCCTGAGGATTTGTTCGGAACGTTATGCCCGCTCACGGGATTTTCCTCGCATGAGGGTCCGCGAATCCGACCGCAATCTGCTGCTTCTGGGCACGTTCACGCTGCTCAGCGTGGCCGCGGCCGGCCTCGTCGCCCTGCTCGATCCGGCACCCGCGCCGGCGAACCCCGCGCCTCGGCCGGCCGCGAATCAAGCGTCGGCGGCGAATCAGGGACTGGCCCAGACCCCGGTCCGGATCGTCGGTACCCCGTTCGTGCCGAACACCAATCCCCGTCAGCGCTGACCGTCCACGATCGCGCGGCGTGTCACAATTATGTCACCGCGCCTACCAAACAGGCGTCTTCGTCAACCATCATGATGGCGAGCGCTTGATTCCGCACGGTTGCTTTGCTGGAATCCGCGCGCTCAAGGTGCGCCATGAAGTGGATGAAAGAACGCGACCTCCTGATCGCGCAGACAATGGCCTTCGTACAGTCGGTCAAGGGCAAGCTGCCCGATACCGAGCCGCCGGCGCCTGCCCCGCAGACGGCGGTGCCGCCTGCCGCAAAGCCGAACGCCGCGCCGCCTGTTGCTACGCCTGCACCCGCCGCCGCGTTGCCAACCGCCGCTGAGCAGGCCCTGGCCGAGGCGATTGCCACGTTCAGCGTCAAGCCAGCGGCCGAGGTGCGGGCTGCGGTCGTGCCGCCTCCGCTTCCGGTGCCGACCGTGCTCGAGGGCCTGCCCCCCGCCCCGTCGCCGTTGGCGGTGACGGTCGTCGAAGTCCCGCCTCAACCGGCGCAGCCGCCGCAATTTGCCAGGCTCGACATCAGCGGCGACTTCGGATCCGAGGTGCGGGAGCGGGTTGCCAATTTCCGCGCCCAGCAGCAGCGCTTCCTGAAGGAGCGCGAGGAATACTGCACCACGACCATGGCCAAGGTCCGCGCCGCGATCAACGAACTGCCGCGCTCGGGCAAGTAAACGCCCCCCCTTTTCGCCGGATCGGTCCGGGTCCGTTGGGCTTCAGCCGCGCTCGCCCGATTTCACAGGTTCGGTCAGAAAGCGTCCGCCCGATCGCGTCAGCGTCGGCTCTTCCACCGCGGGCTGCTTCCCCTCCAGCATGGATCGCAAACCGGCGATCGCCTTGGTCATGCGTTCGGTGTATTTGGCGGCGGCGCCGTCGACGAACTCTCGATCCTTTGGCTTAGGCTTGGCGACCCGCAGTTCCAGATGCGTCATTCCGTTTGGACCGTCCAGAACGGCGCGAGTCATTACGATCCGCGGCGCGCCCGGAATTGGAAGCGTGATGCCCACCGTAAAATAATCGGTCGGGCGCCAATCGAGCATCTCCTCAACGACGGTATGGTTGCCGTGCATACAGTGGTTCCTGGTGCCGGGACCGCGTCGTCCCTTGCCGGAATCCTCGACGATGGTGTCGGCGTCCCACCATTTCTGCCATTGCCCGGGCACGGTGAAAAACTCCCACACCGTCTGCCGCGGCGCAGCGATGTCGAATTCCAGCATGGCGTAGGCATCGTCGCGCGTCACCTGCATCCGGGTTTGCGCGTCTTCCTGCTGCCACGCCGCTTCCAGGTCGCGCGCCCACAGCGTCACGTCGCCGATGACGTCGATGGTCTCGCGATGGGCGATGAGACCCTGGGCGACCGGATCGACCCCCATCGCGCGGATGGCCGCGTCGCTGTAGAGCGCATATGCGCGCCCGCCGATCTTCTCACCAATCGTGTTCTTGAGCAGCCGGTGAACCAGAATGACGTCGCGCCCGGCGAGCTCCTCTCTCCCGCCCATCTTCTGCTTCACCATCTCGCCATGATGAATAACGAACTTGAAATCGAGATCGCCCATCGCGACGCAGGCCTGACACTCGCAAGTCGAGGCCTGGCGCACGTTGCGCAGGCGCCGCCGGAATTTGAAATAGGCGCCCTCGATCGCGTCCTGCAGCAGCGAGCCGTCGATCTTTTCGGCGGTGGTGTAGACGAACGCGGCGTCGCCTTCGAACTTGGCGAGGCGGAATGGCGGGCGCAGCGCTTTCACCACCGTATCCATGAAATCGGCGATGATGTCCTGCGCATGGTCGAGCTCGACCGCCGCGAGGAAGTTGGTATAGCCGGAGATATCGGCAATGGCGAAATAGGCCGCTTCAGCCTTCGGAAGCATGGGGACCTCCTGCGCAACCGGTTCACGCCCAATCGTGCGGATGCGCAGTCTGTCATACCGCGCCGCCCGAGGTCGAGGACCAAAGCAACCCTAGGCGCGCGCTAGCGGCCGCCGATCTTCTCCAGCACCGGCAGCAGGTGCTTGAGAAACTCGCCCGGATTTTCGCTCATCGGGAAATGGCCGAGGCCCTTCATGATGGTGGCCTCGGCTCCGGCAATGCTGTTCGCCACCGCCAGCGTCTCTTCCGGGGTGCAGGAATAATCGTACTCGCCCGACAGCAGGAACAGCGGGCAACGCCTCGTGTCGATCTCGGCGACGCGGGCACGGATGTCGCCGTCGACCTTGTAGAAATAGAGGTCGCCCTTGAACACGCCGGGGCCGCCTTGCATGTAGTGCCACAGCGTCTCCCACCGCTCCTTGTCGGGTGCGTCGGGGCCGACGAGGCCCGAGACGATGGCGGCGGCGACCTCGCCGCCATGCACGTCCGGCCGGTGCAGGAAATTCAGGTCGTAATAGGGATCGACATGCGCGCCGGCCTGCAGGCCGATGATGGCGCGGAAACGTTCGGGATGCTCGAGCGCGAGATGCAGCGCGATCCGGCCGCCGATCGAGCAGCCGATCACGATCGGCCTGTCGAGGTCGAGCGCGTCCATCACCGCCAGGATCATGGTCGTGTATTGCGCGGAGGTGAGCTGATACTCTTCGCCGTGCCAGCCCTGCGGCGGCGACGACTTGCCGTGCCAGGGCATGTCGAAGGCGATGACGCGGTGGTTGCGCGTGACGCGCGCATCGTTCATCAGGCCGCGATATTGCCGCCCGTCCGCGCCCGCGGTGTGCAGGCAGAGCAGCGGCGTGCCCTCGCCCGCCTCCTCGACATAGACGCGGTGGGCCCGGCCGAACAGCTCCAGATGCATGTAGCGGCCGACGATCGGTTCTTTTTGCGCTCATGCGGCCACTCCCTCGCGGCGCAGCTTGCCGAGCGCCTCCTTGAAGTAGCGCAGGTTCGCCATGAAGATCTGCAGCTCGCCCTCGGCCTTCAGCACGCGGCGCTTGATCAGCGCCATCAGGTCGTTCGAGCCCGGCGGCGGCCGCTGCTCGCAGAACCGCTCCCACTCCGCCTCCGAGGTGCGCAGCGCAAACGACGACGAGGGCATCACGAACGGGCCCTTCGTGACCGCGACGATCCGGCCCTCATGGATCGCGATCAGCCAGGCGGCCGCGCCGATCTCGAGCAGGAAAGTCGTGGTGAGGTAGCGGCCCCGCCGCACCAGGCCGGCGTCGCCGTTGACCCGTTCCTTCAGCGTTTCGATCATATCAGCTCCCCGATCGCGGCCCGTCCGCGCAGGGCGCAGCGGGCGCTTGTTCTGCCGGCAATGATGGGAGGAATGCAGGTGCCGTCAATCGCCAGCGGCGCCGCGCGGCCCCGGCGTTTTCGCGCGGCCGCCACATACGAATTTTTGGCGAGAGCCGGGAGATCCAGGGCCAGGAAAAAGTCGGGATCTAGAGCCAGGACCAGACCAGCGCCACGTTCGCGGCGCAGGCCGCGAGCAGCGCAACCGCGAGCGCGAGCTGCACGCGTTCGTAAGGGGGCTGGTGGATCGCTCTCATGGACCGGAGCATCCGGCGATTCTACCCGGAGAGTCCCGGGGATTCTTTTTTCGGGGGTTTACCACCCGTTAAGGACTCAGGGCCCCTCCGCGAAAGGGCCGAAATGACTCATATTTTCAGATGCTTGCCGCGAATGCTCGCTCACGGTTCCGTGACCGGAACGGCGACATTTCCTGAAACCCAAAACGGGTGCTCGCGTTGTCGGTTGTTTGGGGAACGACGAATGCCGTACGCGCTGTTTTATCAGGACGCCAAGCTGAGCAAGGCCTACCCGACCGAGGCGGATGTCTGGACGCTGGCCAGGAAATCAGGCCTGGTGGTGGATGCCGTCTCCGAGGAGGAGAAGTCCGCACCTCGCCCGGTGCTGGATAACGACTACGAGATCCGGCCGTGTCAGCTCGACCCGAACGAGGATCCGGCCAAGAACAAGGCCGATGCCGATCGCGAGGCGCGACTGGAGCCGCGGTTGAACTAACCAGACGTTGGGTTGGCCGGCCGGCGCGCAGCGGCGGACCGGGGATGCAATGGGTGCGGTCGCCCCGCCCTATGGGGTTGCCGTCGCCAGCGAGGCCTGTTCGGCGGCGAGCGAAACGCAAATCTTCCGCCGATGCAGACCCCGGATCGCGCCGGTCACCTTGAGCACCTTGCCAGCCGAGCAGGACGCGTCCTGCACGAACACGACCTCATAAGGCGCGAGCGCCAGGGGTTCGGATTTGAGGATAGTCTGGGCAAGGCACGGCACGGAGACCGCAGAGATGATCAGCCCTAACGCAAAACCACGCATGTTCGTTTGTCCACCAGCCCGGCGATCGCATAATAGCGCAGCACGATGAAAGTTCCGTGCAATGCAGGAATTATTTTTTGCATTGCACGATCAGGCCTGAACATCGGGTGAATGTGGGGTCGTAGCCCGGAGCGAAATCCGGGGACTTCGTTCGTCGGATCGGCCGCCCCGCATTACGCTGGCGCTCCATCCGGGTTACGGGTTCACCGCATCCGCCGTCATTTCCGGGGCGAGCGGCTGGCCAACAAAAAAGCCGGCCCGAAGGCCGGCCTTTCGATCTCGATTGACGACAATGCGATCAGTAGCGGGAGCCGACCGGGCCGCCCCAACCGAAGCGGTAGTTGACCCCGAGCTTGACGGTATGTTCGTCGTTCCGGAAGCTCGTGCCGACGAGGTCGGCCGGGCCGCTGGTGAAGTTGGTCTTGCCGAAATTGTAGTACTGATATTCGGCCTTTGCCGACCAGTTCGGGGCGAACATGTATTCGAGGCCCGCGCCCACCGTATAGCCGTCCTTGTGGCCGCCATCGGTGGTGAAGGACGCCGGCACGCCGCCGACCGACGCGGTGATGTTGTTGTTGTCGCGCCAGGCATAACCGCCCTTGGCGTAGAGCAGCGCCGGGCCCCAGGTGTAGCCGAGGCGGCCGGTCACCGAACCGATCTGGTCGGTGTTGCCGGTCACCAGCGTTCCGCCCGGGAGCAGCACGCCATTGTTCGAGGAGCTGGGCAGCCAGGAATACTGCGCCTCGGCGCCCATCACCCAGTTGGGGGCGAACTGATAGTCGAAGCCGCCCTGCACGCCACCCATGAAGCGCGCGTCGCTGCCCATCAGGTTGTTGCCGTCGGTGAACGCGCCGCCGACATGGCCGCCGATATAGAAACCGGTCCAGTTGTAGACGACTGCGGGGGCGGTATAGGGCGGCGGTGCCTTGGTATAGGTGCGGGCCGGCATATCAGCCGCAAACGCCGGGCTCGCGAGAGCGGCCAGCGCGACCGTGCCGAACAAAAACTTCTTCATTTCTGGTCCCCGTTACTAACGCTGCGCTGTTAAGCCAAACAACGTGACCTCAATTAGGTTGCTTTGGGGCAATGCCGGACCCGTGATGTTTCCGAGCTGTGACAGGGTCGCAACAACGCCCGTTTGTTCCTTGGCACAGCGAGATTTTTCACCGGTTAAGCAACCGCATCTCGGCTCCATGTAAGTCGCAGACGGCAAAGTTGAAGTTCAACGCTCCCCGAAAAGTGATCGGAGTTCGCTAACGTTTCGATCAGGCTTGCGACAAGCCGCCGCGCAGAAGCGCGATCAGACCGCGCTTGTGCCTCTTGTTCAGGCATTAATCTTTTCGGAAAACCGCTTCGCACTTTTCCGGGTCATGCCCTAGCGCGACATCTTTTCCAGTTCCGGAAATGCCGCGTAGGACGCGCCGGCGCAGGGCTCGGCGGGGTTGTCGAGGATGCGGTCGAGCCGGCCGTCGACAAACAGCACACCGCGCTCCCGGGCGGCGCGATAATTGCCGTCGGTATCTTTCGCGGTGTAGCGCAGGCACACGACGTAGCGCAGCCGGCCGCCGACCGTGCGCTGCGCCGGCTCGGCGATAGCAGCCTCGCGGACCCCGACCGGATTGTTCAGGTAGGTCCGCATGAAGGCGAGGATCTGGTCGCGGTAGCGGTCCGGGAACGGCTGGTTGGCGACGCCCCGGTCATCGGTGAAGGTGGTCGGCCCGCCGCCGTCGTCGCTGGTGAGGCAGCCGGCGAGCGGAAGCGAGAGCAGCAGGATGGCTGCCAGTTGTGATGAAATCCGCAAACGACGCTGTTCCCTGAATCCCCGGAGGCGTCTCATAAACTGCCGGGCGGCCGAAGGGAATTCGCAAGTCGGTTATTCCTCGCCCGGGTTCACAACCGGAGCCGGACGCACTCCGGCCCGTCGCCATTGGGGAAGCAATGGACGGACGGGCCGGTTCTGCATCCGAAGTGCGCAGCGGGGCAATGTGGATCGAAACTACGCCCCTCGGATCAGATTCAACCGCGCTTGGGTCAGCCGCGTTTGGCCGGCGCGACGTGCTTGGTCGCGACCTTCGCACGGACGTGCGTGGTCGCATGCTTCGGCGACTTCACCTTCAGCATGCCCATATGCTTGTGGTGGCGGTGATGGCGATAGTGCTTGTGGTGCATCTTGGCGTTGGCGTTGCGCACCTTCGACGGCAGCTGCTCACTCTTGATGACGGGGGCAGCCTTGGTCGCGGGGGCGGTCGTGGTCGCCGGCGCGGGCGTTGCGGCCTTGCCGGTCTCGGCGGCGAGCGCGGGCGCTGCGATCACGGACATGGCGAGCAGCGCGGCGGAAATCGTCTTCAGCATGATGGTCCTCCTCGTCGGGATCGAGAGGTTTCCGGCCGGATGGTCGGCCTCACCGATCAATGCACGTGACCTTAGGGGCCGCGCACTGAACCGGTTCTGAAGGACCCTGACGGACTTCATTCATGTGAATGACATCTCTGTCATGTTCTCCTCCACCACCGGAAAAGCAGGATCACGCAATCGTGGGATCGGCCGGGAATGTTCTGCACCCCTGGGTGTTCAAGTCATCAGGCTTCGGTGTAGGATTACCGAGCACGATCAGGAACGATCAGGAGCAACCAGGAATGAGCAGGAAGACGAAGTTTTTGGGCCTCGCAGTGCTCTCGATGACGCTCGCCTCCGGGCCGGTCATCTCGGCCTATGCCGCGGGCAGCGACAATCCCTCGCCGCCGGCTTCCGACAGCGGCAGCAGCAAGGGCAAGAAGGCGAAGAAGGACAAGAGCTCCGCGATCGACGATCAGAAGTTCCTGGCCGGCTATCGCGCCGCCTACACCACGATCTATGACAAGCACGACTACACCGCCGCGATCGAGCAACTGAAGGCGCTCGGCCAGGATGATCGTGCCGACGTCGCCAACCTGATCGGCTACTCCTATCGCAAGCTCGGCGACTACAAGGTCTCGCAGATCTGGTACGAGCGCGCGCTGAAAGCCGACCCGGCCCATGTGCGCACCTGGCAGTATTACGGCCTCTGGCAGGTCGAGCAGGGCAACCGCGATCAGGCGCAATACCACCTGAACCGCATCGCCCAGCTCGCCGGCACCAACAGCGACGAATATCGCTCGCTCGCCGCAGCGCTGGAGAAGCCCCCGGGCACCGGCCTGGTTTACTGAGTTAAGGCAATCGCTTTCGAGCCGGCGTGGTCGTTACGACTGCGCCGGCTTTTTGCTGTGCTGTAGGATGGGTAGAGCCAACGGTCCGCGCAAAGCGCGGCCCGACGATAAACTCCGCGAAACCCATCGTCTGTCACCGTGGCACGAAGTCGATGGGTTTCGCTTCGCTCTACCCATCCTACGAATTTACAAATCGCGAGCGAGATCGGCCATTCTCGCAGCATACGCATCGAGCACGTCGTCGGCGCTGTAGGCCTGGCGCGCCGCGAAATCATCGCGCAGGCCGAGCCGCGCCGATGTCCTGAGCCGTGCGGCGGTCGCTTCCGTCATGATCGGTTGCAAGCCGATCTCGCGCAGCCCATCGGCGACGCCATCCATCTCGACGGCGCGGCGCTCGGCGTGCAGCACATCGGTGCGCACGCACATGTCGACGAATTTGCTGTAGCGCGTCGCGTCCATCGGTTCGCAAATGCCACGCAGCGCTTCGCTGCGCACCCCCGCGAGCGAGGCGGCGGTCAGCGCCTCCACGATCAGCGCCTCCATGCCCTTGGTCACTACGCTGCGCAGCATCTTCACCGCCGCCGCCGTGCCGGCCTCTAGGCCGGCGAGCTCGATCGTGAAGCCCAACGGCGCAAACAGCTCGGCGAAGCGCGCGGCGCCGTCGCCCGAGCAGTACAGCGGCACCGCCGCACTGTAGATGCTGACCGCGCCCATCAGGTTGGCATCGACGAAGCCACCACCGTTCGCTGTCACCGCATCGCCCACCAGCCGCTTGGCTCTGGGCGTGGAGGCGTTGACGTCGACCACCAGCATCCCGGGCCGAACCAGGCCGGCGATGGCCTGCCCGACCGGCACGGCCGTTGCGACCACGACCGCGGAGAACACGATGTCGGCGCGCGCCATCAACGCAGACAGGCTGTCCACCAGCTCAACGCCGCGGGCGGATGCGATGCTCCGGAACGTTTCCGAATATGGCGGACGATTGGTCTTGCCCTCGCAAAACACCAGCGGCGCGGATTCGTGCCGGCCTGCGAGATGCGCCGCGAAGCATTGCGCGGCCTCGCCGAAGCCGACAAAGCCGATACGCCGTTGGGTCATGGCAACCTCTCGCGTCATGCTTTGAGCGCGCACTTGCGATCGCTGTATCGCGCTCGGTGGCAAGAGATTCAAAGGCAAGAAGTGTGCCGGGCACACGCGCCATGGCCGACAAGGCGCTGCGTTTCACGACGTCGCGCCGATCCCGACGACGCGCCTTCGGCGACCGAGCATGGCGAGCATCACCAGCGCACCGATCGAGCAGGTCAGCGCCAGCTCGAGCACGGCATTGCTGCCGACCCGCGTCAGCAGACCGGCCAGGACCGGCGGCGCCACCGCCGAGATCAGGTTGAGCGGCAAGGCGATATGCGACGTCGCCTTGGCGAACGCGCTCCTGTCGTAGAACACCAGCGGAATCGTCGCGCGTGCGACCGCAAGCGCGCCGCTGCCGAGGCCATAGATCAGGATGAAAGCCGCAATCGCCAGATGGCTGCCGTGGCCGACGATCAGGATCAGCATCGCGACCGGCGGCAGCGTGCCGGCGACGAGCCCCGTGGTGATGCCGTCCCAGCGGCCGCCGCCCATGAAGTCGATCGCGCGTGCCGACACCTGCACGATTCCGAGCGTGGAACCGAACGCGACCGCCTCGGGTGCCGACAGCCCCTGCGCCTTCAACAGTTCGACCAGCACCGCGCTGAACCCGAAGCTGACGAAGGCATTGAGCGCGATTGCTGCGACCACCAGAAAGAACGTGCTGCGGGCCGGCGGCGGCGCGGCCGACCGGTCCGGTGGCAATGCTGGTTCGGCCGCGTTGGCGAGGCGCCGCGGCAACCCGAAGCTGTAGAGCGGCAGGCAGACGAGGACCATCGCGGCGGCATAGAGCAGGCAGGTGCTGCGCCAGCCGATGGCTTCGGTGAGGAACGCGGTTGT
This sequence comes from Bradyrhizobium ferriligni, assembly GCF_056837965.1. Taxonomy (NCBI): domain Bacteria; kingdom Pseudomonadati; phylum Pseudomonadota; class Alphaproteobacteria; order Hyphomicrobiales; family Nitrobacteraceae; genus Bradyrhizobium; species Bradyrhizobium ferriligni. Next base: position 6,402 of record NZ_JBXEJO010000096.1, on the reverse strand, counting down.
CGGCCAGAAGATGCTGCTGGAAAGTCCGGTGACCAGCATCAGCGCGCCGATTGCCCCCTTCGCGTTCCGCCCGGCCACCTCGTTCAGCATGATGTAGGCGGCCGTGCTCAGTGCCGCGCTTCCAGCAATACCGAGGACTGCCCAAGCGACGAAGTAGAGCTCGGCCTGGTGCGCGCAGGCCAGCACGACGAAACCGAGCGCGGCAATCACGCTGCCGATCATCATGACGCGCCGCGCGCCAACGCGCCGGAACGGTTCCGCCAGCAACGGCCCGCACAGGCCCATCGTCACGTACAGGGTCGACGTGCCGGCAAACACCATCGGGAGCGAGATATGGAGATCAGCCGCAATCCGGTTACCGGCAATGGCCGGCAGCCCGAGGGTCCCCCAGCCGAACACTTGCGCCACGGCAAGGACAAGAAGCACTCCGGCGGTCTGCCGATCCATTCCCGGGAATTGGGCCCGGTTCTTCCCCGCCATGAACCTGTCCACCGCGTTCCAGCCAAACGCCTTGGCTAGCCGATGCGGCATGACGGTATCATGACTGATGGCGGCCGAACCGGCCCGGACCCGGTGACGTCCCCAGGATTACGAGGGTGATTTACGGATAATGCTCGAGGCGACGATCCGGCTTTGGCGGGCGGCTCGCCCCCACCGTGTTGCCCGCAGCGCCGGCATCCGGCTTTGCCGGACGCGCGGCCTTCTCCACCGGCGGCCCGCTGTCGCCGGTCTTCTTGGCGCTGTTCAGCGCCTGACCGGTGGTGGTCACATTGGCGGCCTGCCCGGCCCCCGCCGAGCCGGCCGAAGGGCCAGAGCTCTGCGCCAACACGGTTCCCGACAGCACCAATGCCGCCATCAGTATTGCCGCGTTGATTGTCATGGAGGGGGCCTTCTGCACTCGAATGATGCACAGCAACGCGCCGCTGCCACGGACGTTCCCCCGGAGCCATCATTTAAGGTAAATGCGCGGCAAATTTCTGCCCTGGCGCGGCCTATCTTGCGGCCTCATCAGCCGTGCGCCGCTGACGGGCTGCGTAGCGCCGCCTCGCGATACTCGGTCCATGCCTGCCGCAGGATTTGCACCGACGAGGTGAGGAATATCATCGCCATCACGGCGGCGACGGCAAGGTCAGGCCAGGCCGAGACCGATCCCCACACGCCGAGAGCGGCCGCCATCACGATGAGGTTTCCGATCGCGTCGTTGCGCGAGCAGAGCCAGACCGAGCGGACATTGGCGTCGCCGTCCTTGTACGGCAGCAGAAGCAGAACCGAGCCTAGATTGGCCGCGAGTGCCAACGCGCCGATGGCGCCCATCACCTCGGCCTTCGGCACGCCGAGCACGAACGTCTGGTAGACGGTCGAGCCGAACACCCACAGCGCCATCAAGCTCAGCGACGCGCCCTTCAACAGCGCAGCGGAGGCGCGCACACGCAGGCTGGCGCCGATCACCGCAAGGCTCAGTCCATAGGTGACCGTATCGGCAAGGAAGTCGAGCGCATCGGCCTTGAGCGCCTGCGATCCGGCGAGCTGACCCGCAATCATCTCGGTCAGGAACATCGCGCCATTGATGCCGATGACCGTCCAGAGCACGCGCTTGTAGCGCGGATCGAGACCGTCAAAGACGGGAACGCCGCCTGAGCAGCCGCACGAATCGGCCGCGCGATCGCGGTCCCCTGCCCGCGCGCGAGCCTTGATCGGCAGCGTCAGCGGCGGTGGTGCGCAGCATTCGGTCGTCTTCTGCTCGCAGCAATCGTTCATTGCTCGTCCTTCCAGACGACAGGATAAGGCCAGCCACGTAACGCATTCAAGCCGATCCGTCTGGAACAGCTCTGGCGATCATGCGTCGCGGTTTCAAGGGCTGCCGGCTGGGTTTGGCCGACAGCCCAACCTGTTGATGCGGGCCGTCGCCTCACTTGGCCTTCTGGATCGCGGTGACGGTGTAGCCGCCGTCGCCCTCCTTGGCCTCGAATCGGACCTTGTCGCCGACCTTGACTTGCTTCAGCAGCGCCGGATCCTTGACCCGGTAGACCATCGTCATCGGCTCGTCCATGCCAAGGCTCCTGGCCGGGCCGTGCTTGAGCGTGATCTTCCCGGCACCCTCGTCGATCTTCTTGACCTCGCCATCGATATCAGCGCCCTGCGCGAAAACAGCGCCCCAAGGCGCACTCAATGTCAACGCCAGCGCGAGTGAGGCGGCGCCTGCGATCCGGATGATCCTGTTCATGGTTGTTGTGCTTTCTTTCGTTGCTGGTTTCATTTCACGATGACGCGGCCGGTCATCCCGTAGTCGCGGTGATCCGGAATCAGGCAGGAATATTCGAACGTTCCGGTCTTGGTGAATTTCCAGACGATCTCCGCACTCTTCTTCGGTGCGAGGCGAACGCCGTTCGGATCGTCATGCTCCATATGCGGATGCTTCTTCATCACTTCGGCATGCTTCAAATTCTCTTCGGTGGTCGCGAGCAGGAATTCGTGATCCTCGGTGCCGGCATTGCGGATCACGAAGCGAATCTGTTCGCCGCGCTTGACCTCGATGCGGAACGGCGTGAACTCCATCTCCTTCATCTCGACCTCGACCGTGCGCGACGGCTTGCTCGGATCGCCGGGCTCGCCGGCCGAATAGGAATCGTGGCCGTGCTTCTCGTGGCCGTGTGACGGCGCGGCGGTGACCGACAGCGCGATCAGCGCGACGCCGATGCTGGTGAGTTGCTTCACTGGATTCTCCATTCTGTGTTTGATGCTTGTCGTTGGTGAGTGAGCCGGATCCGCTACATCTTCATTCCCTTCATCGATGGCTTGGCTTTTTGCCCGGGCGCCGCCGGCGGCTGGCGCGCGGGCTCGGCGGCCGGCGCCTCGACCTCATAGGCAACCGTGCCCGCCGGATATTTGTACGGTCCGGGGTCGGCGTAATCGTCGCGGCCGAGCCCCTCGCGGATCTTCATGACAGTGAACATGCCGCCCATCTCGATCGGCCCGAATTGTCCGGTGCCGGTCATCATCGGCAGCGTGTTGTCGGGCGCGGGCATCTCCATGTTGCCCATCGCCATGCCGGTCGACCCCATCACCATGGCGTCAGGCGCGAGCTTGCCGACCGCCTTCGCCAGATCCTGGCGCGACACGCCGATGAAGTTTCTGACGTCGTGGCCCATCGCGTTCATGGTGTGGTGCGACTTGTGGCAGTGGAACGCCCAGTCGCCCGGATTGTCGGCGAGCATGTCGAACGCCCTGACCGCGCCGACCGGTACGTCGGTCGTGGTCTCCGGATATTGTGCTGACACCGGCACCCAGCCGCCGTCGGTGCAGGTCACCGCGAAATTGTGCCCGTGCACATGGATCGGATGGTTGGTCATGGTCAGGTTGCCGATCCGCACCCGGATCCTGTCACCGAGCCGGATCGGCATCGGATCGATGCCGGGATAGACGCGGCTGTTCCAGGTCCACATGTTGAAGTCGGTCATCTCGTTGACCTTCGGCAGATAGGTGCCGGGGTCGATGAGGTAGCTGCTCATGATGAAGACGAAGTCGCGGTCGACGGGACGAAACGCCGGATCGCGCGGGTGCACGATGAACATGCCCATCATGCCCATCGCCATCTGCACCATCTCGTCGGAATGCGGGTGGTACATGAAGGTCCCGCTGTGCTTCATCTCGAACTCGTAGACGAAGGTCTTGCCGGGCTTGATGTGCGGCTGGTTGAGCCCGCCGACGCCGTCCATGCCTGACGGCACGATCATGCCGTGCCAGTGCACCGTGGTGTGCTCCGGCAGTCTGTTGGTGACGAAGATGCGGACCTTGTCGCCCTCGACCGCCTCGATGGTCGGCCCCGGCGCCTGGCCGTTATAGCCCCACAGATTGGCCTTCATGCCGTCGGCGAATTCGCGCACCACGGGCTCGGCGACGAGATGGAATTCCTTCCAGTCGCCGTTCATCCGCCACGGCAGCGACCAGCCGTTGAGCGTGACGACCGGCCGGTAGTCGGGCCCGCTGGTGGGATGCAGCGGCGGCTGCATCACCACCTTGTCCATGGTCGGCGCTTCGGGAATGGCGGCGGCCTGGACGCGGCCGCTGACCGCGCTTGCCGTGACCAGCGCCGCGCTGCCCAGAAATCCTCGTCGTGAAAACATGTGCTGCTCCATTCAATGACCGCCGCCGGCCGCGGGCTGCGCGGCCGAGGCGATGGAAGACGGTGTCGAAGCTGCGCCGGCCGAGCCGCCGCCGTTGATCGCGGTCTGCAGCTCGGATTGCGCCAGCAGGAAGTCGCGCTTGGCGTCGATCGCCGCGCGCAGTGAGGCGAGCCGCTGCCGTGCTTCGGTCAGCAGCGCGAACACGTCGACCTGCATGCTGGAGAAGCGCAGCTGCATCTCCTCGGTGATGATCTGCCGCAACGGCAGCACCTCGCGCTGGTAATGGCGCGCGATGTCGTAGGTCGAGCGATAGACGCGGTAGGCGTCGCGCGCCTCGGAGCGGACGTTGATCGCCTTCTCGGTCAGGCGGTTCATCGCCTGCCGGTAAGTCTCGGCCGCCTGGCGCAGGCGCACCTCGCCGCCGTCGAAGATCGGAATCTGGAACTGGACGTCGAAACCGCGCTCCCTGAACGGCGGGCCTTCGGGATCCTGCGTCCGCCTGTCGATGCCGGCGACGTCGAGCAGCGTGACGAAGCGCGTCGCCTCGGTGAGATCGAGCGCCTTGGCGAGCGCGACGATTTCCATCCGCGCGATCTGCAGATCGACGCGGTGACCGACCGCGGCTATCTCGATCGACGGCTGTTCCAGCGGCCGCTTGGGCAGCGGCGGCAGCCGGTTCGGAATCCGGAAGCCGAGATCGCCATCCCACAATCCGAGCAGCCGCGCGAGCCGCTCGCGCGAACTCGCCGCATTCTGCCGCGCGCTGGCGAGGTCGGCGGTGATCTCGGCGTAGAACACCTGCTCGCGGGCCTGGTCGAGCTTGTTCATGCCGCCGGTCTCGCCGAGCTTCTTGGCGAGCTGCGCGGTCGACTCCGCGGTTGCCTTCGCATCCGTCAGCAGCGCGACCATCTCATTTGCCGCGACTGCCGCGACATCGGCACGCCGCACCTCAGCGGCGAGCCGCAAGGTGGCGAGTGCGGCCTTGAGCTGCGCCTGGCGGAAGCGCTCGCGCGCGATCTCGGAGCGGGCCGGAAGGGTCGCGAGCGCCAGGATGTCGCCGACCACCTGCCGCTCGACCTCGCTGGCGCCGTTTCCGGTGATGCGGGAGACCGAGAAGGTTGGGTTCGGCGGCAGGCTGTCGGCGACGTAATCGGTCTCCGCCAGCGCCAGCTCGTTATAGGCGGCCTGCAGCCCCTTGTTGTTCAGCAGCGCGACCTGCACGGCGGCATCCGCCGTCAAATTGCGCGCGAGCAGCCGCTTCACCGCGGCGTCGACGGTCGTTGCCTCACCCGCGGAGCGAACGAAGGCGACGTCCTTGCCGATCGCCTGCTCGGTCACCTCGGAGACGACGCCCATGCCGCTGTCGGGCGAGAAAGACGCGCATCCCGCGAGCGCGGATGTCAGCAGCAGGATCGGCGCGATGGCCGGATATCGCATGGCGCCCTCCTACCGATCCGACTTCGAACTGGCCGGCGGCGTGACGCCGTCGTTGCGCTCGCGCCAGGGCAGCGGCGTCGACGGACGCAGGCTGCTGTAGGGCGCGATCGTCGATCGGTAGCCGACACCGGCCGTCCCCGCCGACGGGTTCGCCGGATCGCCTGCGACGGCAACCGGCCGGCCGTCGGCCATGCAGCCGGCCAGCGGCGCAGATGCGAGGACGGCGGCGGCCATCCGCGGCAGCAATGTGGGTGGCGCGTGCAGGCCAAGCCCGTTGCCAAGCTTGTTGCCAAGCCTGGTGGCCACGGCGGCGAGCCTCGCCCCGAGATGCGAATACATGGATCTGTCCCGATCATCAGATGAGCAATCAGCATGCGCCCGCGTGCGCGCGGCGCAGCCACGATGTCAGCGAACGATCAGGCGATGGGGGGACGATAGAGGCGCGCCGGCGCCTCGCTCCGCAGGCTCTGACGAGCCTCGCTAAGGCGCGTGGCGATCGGGTGCAAGGGCGTTGCGACGAAGGGAAGATCGGCCGGCAGCGCCGATACGCACATCAACGCGCAGCACGGCCCCGGCGCGGTCTTGCCGTCGTGGCTGTGCTTGGCACCCGGTTCGGCGGCGCCGGCCGCGTGATGCATGTGCATGCCGTCATGGTCGTGGGCGGCATGATCGTGCGCGACGCCTTCGGCATGCGCCATCGGCATCGACGGCGCGTGAACATGCGCCGCGGCGGCGGGCTGCACCTCATCGGTCAGGCACGGAAACGGCGCCCCGAATGCGAGCGCGAAGGACGGCGCGAGCACGCAAAACAGATAGGCCAGGATGATGGAACATCCCGCCC
>NZ_JBXEJO010000095.1:0-30963 GCF_056837965.1 Bradyrhizobium ferriligni | reverse complement strand
GGGTTAGGGCGTAGCTGATGGCTCGCGCAAACCCATCCTGGTGGACGGTACGCAGACTGAACGATGCCGATCCCGTCAATGCGTATGCAGGGCGTCGTAGGCGTGGGCAAAAAACACAGCGGCGCTGAGGAGCAGCAGCACGACAATGGTCGCTTCCATCATGACACTTCCCCATTATTGTTTGGGAGAGGTGGTAGCGGTCAATTGTTTCCGCCCGGTTTCGTCCGCTGATGAAAATGGTTTCGTGGCTGCCGTCGCACGCTGGTGCGGGGGCGTCCAAATGATGGCGCGCTCGGAGAGATTCGAACTCCCCACCCTCGGAATCGAAATCCGATTTACTATCAGTTAGGTCAATGGCTTAGCTGCACCGTGTTGCGCTGGCGTTGTAGGTAGCTATGGGATTGTGATCCAGAACCTTCTGCTATCACCGCGCCCGGGGAGGATCGCGGTGTGCGGTGCCACCGACTCGCCTGGCCAGATCTTCCGTGTTGGTCTTGTAACTCCAAGCGTCTTGCTCAGTTGCGCGATTTAACTCGGCCCGCGTGGGTGGCCGAGGGCTACGGACCTGAGATGTTGGAAGGTCTGACCACTACGAGGGATCATCTTCTCGCGCTGGCCGAAATCTGCGACGTGGCCCTAACCCGGTGCTTCCTTGTGGTCGAGCGCATGGGCTACAGCCCGGACAACCCGCCGCCGGACCGCACGCAACACTGATCGCTCGGAGCCCGCCGGTTTAGACCGGCGGGTTTTCCCTTGGCGCAATTTCCATTTTTCCGGGTGGCCGGGCGCGGCGCGCGCTATGTTCGGCCATGGCTTTCACCGCCTCATCTTCGTCGGCGCAAAAAGCGATGCTTCGCCGATCGGCAAACACGAGCCACTGGCGAAGGCCAACTTCCCTGATGACGTACTCGGTCATTTTCGAGCGTCCTACAGCGAGTAGACTGCATCTTAGGCAAGCGACCTTGCTGTTCCATTAATCAGAATCCGCCGCCCTCACAAATACACGCCCGGCGGCGTTTTCTTCCTGAACTGGGACGCTGAAATCCCCAGTGTCACTTAGACTGCATGGGTCATGCCGGTTGGCGTCGACGTCACTCTCTGCTTCTCAGAATTCCGCTGCTGGCGGGCAAGCCTACGATAGTGGATATACTGTCGTATCCAGTGGGCCAGATCGGCGGATCGGCGCAGATGGGCATGCCGCAAAACCTGGTCGATGTCCTGGAATTGAATGCCTGTCTCTTCCTGCATTGCTTTACCCCGGAAACTTTCACGCACACGATGGTGGGCGCGCTTTGTTTCACGCTCGCTTCTAGGTGTCGCGAATGATGTTTCGTTCACGCCGAGGTGTTGAGGCAGTTACGACCTTGCCATCCGGCGTGGTTCTGAGCCTGCGCCCATTAGGGCAGGTTAGATCGGATATCGCACGAGACGTGAAGGGAGCCGTCGCTGCAGAAAGGATCCGCGAGACTCACCGCAAATCGGGCACAGATACTTTTTGTCTGTAGGCGGTGTTGGCGACGCCATTAGGCAAACCCTTGAAAATGCGCCCGCCGTGTCCGTGATGGTTTGTCCCGGCGGCCACGATCTCGGGAATAAGGGAGAGAGGGCTGGCGGGCAGGGCCGCATTGGCGAGCCGTCCGGGTTTAGCTAAATGCGATGACAAGCAGGCCCGAGCACAGCAGCACAAGGCAGGTTGCGATTAGTGCGAGGAGCCCGCCGGACACGAAGTCATGATTACGCATGATACACCTCCCTGTCGCGGAGGGAGGCTGGTCCGAATTTATTAAAGATTTCGGAATCGTTTTTGCGTTTCGGTCCTAGCCAGAATTAGGTCGGTTCAGTTGCGCCCGGCGCCTAGGCAAAATGCGAACGGAGGATGAACCGCCGTGTTGCGCGGAATGATTTGCAGTGGTCGGTAACGCGTTGATTTTGTTCAGAGCGAGTTGAGCTGGCTCGCAACACGAAAACGATCATTCAGAACGAAATGAGCGCGGCTTAAATTATTGATCTATCGGTAAAATCGTTGGCGCGCTCGGAGAGATTCGAACTCCCGACCCTCGGAATCGAAATCCGATGCTCTATCCAGCTGAGCTACGAGCGCGTTGCGGGTCGATTATCAGACTTGGGCGGGGAGGGCCAGCAGCCACGGAGCGCGGCACCCGGCGGTGTCCGCGCGTCCCGCCGGCCTTCTCCTTGAAGCCGTCAGAAGCAGGGATGCCGGCGGTGGTCCTGGCCGATATAGGCGGCCGCGCTCTGATAGCACTTGTTGTGCGCGGGGCCGTCGTAATAGGCGAAGCTGCCGGCAGTCGGGCCGGGGCCGTAATTGTGCAGATAGCTGATGTGGTAGGGCAGGCCCCAATGCGCGTGGTGGTGATGCCGGTGGTGGCGCGGATGGGCCGTGAGGTCGGCCGCGGCCGCCGGGGTCAGGGCCATCACGGCCAGCGCGAGGGCGGCGAAAAGCTTGGTCTTGGTCATGGACGGCCTCCGGGCATTTACGGGAATCGGCATTCTGGGCCGCCCCAACGCCCATTTAACCCGGAATCGGGGCCAAAAGCTGCGGGAAATCAGCCACAGCGCGCCAAATTTTGCCTTTTTGCGGATGCTTAACGGATTGCCAACACAGTCCGGCCAGAGTCTTGCGGTCAGGTCCGCCCGGGCCCGGCCTTTCCCGCGGTTTCGAACGATCCATGCGCATCACGCCCCTTGTCGCCTTGCTGCTCTCGGTTCTGGCCGCGACACCCGCGCGGGCGGTGCTGCACATCACGCGCGACCATGGCGGCTATGTCGAGGAGTACAAGGCCAAGTACAAGCAGATACGTGAGCGCCGCGAGCGCGTCGTGATCGACGGCATCTGCAACTCGGCCTGCACGCTGGTGTTCGGCATCGTGCCGCTGAACAAGATCTGCGTCACACCGCGGGCCAGCATCGGCTTCCACCAGGCCTATTACGACAAGGCCTTCACCTTCGGTATCAAGGTCACCAGCCTCGAGGGTACCTCCGACCTGATGTCCTACTACCCCGATACGGTGAAGGACTGGATCCGCCGCAATGGCGGGCTCACCACCGAGATGAAGAAGATCAAGAACGGGGTCGATCTCTGGAAGATCGTCGATCCCTGTCCGGAAGAGTGGTAGGCGCCGACGCTCTCGCGCCCCGAACCTCCTTGCTCAGGTCTTTGTTTCAAGTCTTAGGGCTTCAGGCCTTGGGGTTTCAAGTCTTGGAATTCAGGTCTTGGGCCTGACGTCGCCATCCGACACCAGCAGCACGGACGCCTTCGACTTGCCGAGCACGGCCGCGGCGATGCTGCCGAAATTCAGGCTGTCGCCCTGGATGCGGTCGACGCCGATCACGACAAGGTCGGCCCGGCTTGACGCGATCTCCTGCAGGATCGCGACCTCGGGTGCGGTATTGGCGCGCAGCCTCGTCGTCACGTTGATGTCGTAGCGCGCCGCGGTCGCGGCGATGTCCTTCAGGATCGCTTCCTCATGCGCCAGCGACATGCTGGGGCTGGTGCGGCGGGCGCCCTTGTCGCGCGTGGTCGAGACGTAGACCACCTGCAGCGGCTCGCTCGAGAGGCGCGCCAGCGCGATCGCGACCTCGGCGCCGCGCCGCGAGACGTTGCTGCCCGAGACCGGCACCAGGATCTTCCGCGCATTCGCCGTCGGCTCCTTCTCGTGCACGCCCTTGGCGGCCGCGATCGCCAGCGGGCCGTCGAAGCCGGAGGCGAGGTCGTCGAGCCGCCTGTCGAAGCCGCCATCGGGGCCGGCGACCGCGTCCATGCCGACCACCAGCAGGTCGAAGCCCTTTCTGGCTTCCTCGGCGATCGCCTCCGCCGCCGTCTCCTCGCGGGCGCGGCTGATGACGTCGACATTGCCGCCGCCGCCGTCGGCATCGGCTTTGGCGCTCGCCTTGGCCGCGTTGATGACCGCCGCCTCGGGGCTCTCTGCATCGGCGCGGTTCTGCTCCTGCAGCTTGGCGTTGGCGCCGACATGCAGCACCGTGATCGGCAGACCGCGCCCGCCGGCGAGCTGGCCGGCGAGATGCGCGGCGAATGTCGCATTGCTGCTCTCGTCGACCGCGAGCAGCAGCCGCTCGAGATTGGCGACGAAGCCGCGCTGCTCATATTCCTCGCGCTCCAGCCGCTCCTTTTCGTCCTTGCCGAGCGGCAGCCGCGCCAGCGCGCTGCGCAGCATCGGCGGCATCGCCATCGTGGTCAGGATCGCCATGGTCACGATCATCGAGAACATGGTCTGGCTCAACATCCCCATCGACAGGCCGATGGTGGCGATGATCACCTCGGTCGAGCCGCGTGCATTCATGCCGCTCGCCAGCGCATAGGATTCCGGCCGGGTCAGCCCGCCCAGCGCGCCGCCGACAAAGGCGCCGCCGAACTTGCCGGTGCTCGCGATCAGGACCAGCGCCGCGGTCAGCCCCAGCACCGACGGATCCTTCAGCACCGTGAGGTCAGCGCTGAGGCCGGCGAGCCCGAAGAACACCGGCATGAACAGGCTCGAGATCAGCCCGCGCAGCCGCTCGTCGATCTGCCGGGTCAGGATCGGGGATTCCCCGACCAGCACGCCGGCGATGAAGGCGCCGAGCACGGTGTGCACGCCGATCAGGTGCGTGATCATCGCCATCCCGCTCATCAACAGCAGGATCACGGTGATCACCGCCGCCGAAGAGACCAGATGGTCGTTGGCCCAGCGGATCAGCCGGAATACCAGCCGCCGGCCGATCGTGAAGCTGACCGCGAGGAAGGCCAGGGTGCCGAACAGCGCCTGCGCGACCGAGAGCAGGTCGAGGCTGCCGCGCGAGGCGAGGCTGAAGATGACGGCGATGATGATCCAGCCGAGGGTGTCGTCGATGATCGCGCTGGCGACGATGATCTGGCCGACATTGCGGCGCATGAAGTTCATCTCGCGCACCACGACGGCGACGATCTTCACCGAGGAGATCGACAGCGCGGTACCGAGAAACAGCGATGCGATCAGCCGCGCTTCGGGGTGCGGCAGCAGGCCGTCGGGGAGGAATTCGCCGAGCACGAAGCCGCAGACAAACGGCACCGCGATGCCCGCCACCGAGATCGTGGTCGCGGCGCGGCCGACCTTGCGCACCAGCTTGAGGTCGGTGTCCATGCCCGTCAGCAGCAACAGGAGCAGGATGCCGAACTGCGCAATGCCGTCGATCAGCGCCTTCTGCTCGCCGGACGGCGGAAAGATCACGCTATGCGCCGACGGCCACAGCCAGCCGAACAGCGATGGTCCAAGCAGCAGGCCGCCGAGCAGTTCGCCGATCACGGAGGGCTGGCCGATCCGCTGCATCAATTCGCCGAGGCCGCGCCCGACCGCGATCAGGAGCGCGATCTGGGCGAGCAGAATGAACTCGGATGGCTTGCTCGCCTTGTCGCCCTCGGCGTCGGCTGCCGTGATACTCACGAGCAGGATGACGGTCGCCCAAATCGCCGGTTGAAGCCGCCCCCAGCGGATCACCATGGCATCTCCGATTTCCAATTCCAGCGCGGCTCGGCCCGCTTGCCGCATGCGGTCAACGCCGGGGTTCCGAAAGTGATCCACTGGGTCAGATTTTGGAACGGAGGCACCCGCGGTTCGTTTCGCTCATGATGCGTTCATCCTGGTAATGCGAATGTCTCCATGAGCGAGCCTGGCCGCCGGAGCGGCTGCGGCGCAGCTCGCGCGAACGGGAGGCTGCGATGGCAACCAGATCCAATCTTTCGAAGGCTGAACTCGCGCGTAGCGTTGCCGGCGCCACATCGGCATTGGTGCTTAGCGCGCTCGTCCTGTTCGTCGCCGCGCATCACCTGAGCGGCGGGTAGACAGGCGGCGCGTGCCGCACCGATCCATCAAAGCAGGAAGGTCCCGATCAGGAGGCCGGCCGCAAATGCCCAAAGCCCGAGGGTGCAGGCCGATATGACGCGGACGAGATTGCGCAGATCCACGTCCTGCCAGCTGCTATGGGACCGATACGTCAATTGCAGGCACCCCCTGCGGTGGCCGCCTTGCTTCCTGGCCCGACAGCCTGTTCCCGATAGGTGCCCAAATGAAGGCAGCCAATGGTGGCGCCCGATCACGCATTTGCGAGGCGCCGCCTCAAAGCGCCCGGTATTGCCTTCCGGTATTGCCTTCCTGCCGGCGAAATGATGCCTGTGCGGATCAGGCTGCCCGGCGCTTGCGGGTCCGCGCGGCCTTCTTGGCCGAGCGCGACCGCTCCGCCGCGGGGCGGCTCGCGGCCGCCTTGCCGCCGAGCTTGCCGCCCTTGCGCGACGGCGAATGATCCTCGCGCGTGCCGCGGCCGGAGCCGCTCTTCTTGCCGCCGTGGGTCTCCTTGTTGACGGTCGCCCATGCGCGCCGCCCGGCCTCGCGGCCCGAAATGCCGCGCTGCTCGTAGCCTTCCTCGATGTGCTCGGCCTGCCGCTTCTGCTTGTCGGTGTAGCTCGACTTGTCGCCTCTGGGCATCGCGCTCTCCTGTCTATTTTGATCGAGACGTCCGCGGGACTTCGCCTGGGTCGTCGTCCGGCTCGACGACCTCGAATCTGGACCGACTGAAGCGGCCCAATCCGCTGAGCTCGTAATAGCCGTCACGTTCGATATCCCTTGTCACCTCGTAGACGCGCCCCAGCGAGAGCGTGTCCCGCTGCAACGTGTTGTCGACGCAGCGAACGTGAAAAATCTTGCCGGTTTCGGCCATGCGCTCATCCTGAATTGTTGGTCTGGTTCGGCGTTACTTATCGCGCAACGTCACCATCGCAATCGGTGTGCCGATCACGAAATTTCGTTCGGCAATTTCCATTCGGGCGCCGGCTCGCAGACTTCGCTGTCGCCGGGAATTTGCTTCATGTGATAGCCGGCTGGCAGCACCTGGCCCGGAGCCTCATCCGCGACCGGAACATCGAAGACCAGCCCGGAGACCAGTGCATGTTCCCACGCCTGCTTCTCCGTCGGAAAAGCCTTGTCGATTTGTTTGTCGCGATCGAACAGTGCGTAGGGCATCTGGCATCCTCGAGCATTGGCCTGGCGCAGGCGGCTCGCCTGTCGCTCGCCCGATATGTCGAAAACGTCCGTTGCTGACCGGTGTTCCTAAATTCGCCCGCCAGCCGCGAAGGCCGGGCCGCTACCTTGCATGATATCGCTGAGATATTTCGCCGGTGGCTTGCCGAGCGCCTTCTTGAACATGGTGATGAAGGCTGTGACCGACTCATAGCCGAGTGCGGACGAGACCTGCTGAACGCTCGCGCCGGCGGAGAGCTCGCGCAATGCGACGATCAAATGAAGTTGCTGGCGCCAGCGCCCGAACGTCAGGCCGGTTTCTCTCAGGATGAGACGCGCCAGACTGCTCTCGCTCAGCGCCACGCGTTCGGCCCATTCGGCCATCGTGCGGCGATCGGCCGGATCGTCGGCGAGCGCTGCCGCGATCCGTCGCAAGCGTGGCTCGAGCGAGATCGGCAGATGCAGCTGCTGCAGCGGCATGCGCGGCAATTCGCTCAGCAGCAATTGCGCTACGAGCGTCTCGCTGCCGCCGTCGTGCTGCATGCGGTCGGAAAGCTCGATGATCAACTCGCGCAGCAACGGCGAGATCGACAATGTGCAGCAGCGGTCGGGCAGGTCGGCGGCACCGGGCTCGATGAAGACGAAGAAGATCCGCGCATTGGCGGTTGCAATATTGGTGTGGCGCGTGCCGCCGGGAAGCCAGACGCCGCAATGCGGCGGCACCATCCACAACCCGTTCGGAACGCGGCACATCACGCCGCCGCCGAGCGCAAAGACAAGCTGTCCCTTCCGGTGCGCGTGCTCGGCCGCCTCGACCTTGTTTTCGGTGACGTCGAGGCGCACGGCGATGGCCGCCGCCGCGACATCATCCGGATCAAGGTCCGGCCAAGGATAGCGAAGTTGAAAGCCCATAACGAAGCAGGAAACCCGTTGAGTGACCGAATTTAGAGATCAATAGACCAGATATGTAAATTCTTCCGACAGCCAAGTCGATAGCCTGGCGATGCAGATGGGCAGGAGCATGCGATGACGATGATTGCGCCGACGCGCTCGATGGGCGGGCAGGGGCTGTTGTTGACGGGGATCCTGCTGATCGCCTCGACGCTTCGCGCGCCCATTACCGGCGTGGCGCCGATGCTCGGCATGATCGGTGAGACCAGCGGGATCAGCGCGGCGGAGGCCGGGATCCTGACGACGCTGCCCTTGCTGGCATTCGCGGCGATCTCACCGGTTGCAGCTGTGCTCGGGCGCAAATGGGGCATCGAGCGGTCGCTGTTCGGTGCGCTGCTTGTCATCGCGGCCGGGATCGCGCTGCGCTCGTCCGGTCCGGTTTGGGCGCTGTTCACCGGGACCGCCACCATTGGTGCCGGAATCGCCGTTGGAAACGTGCTGCTGCCGAGCCTGCTCAAGCGCGACTTTCCGACCCGCATCGCCAGCCTGACCGGCGCTTACGCGATCACGTCCGCATTGGCCCAAGCGCTCGCATCTGTCGTGGCCATCCCGCTCGCCCAATTACCGGGATCGAACTGGCATCTCTCGCTTGCGAGCACGCTGATCTTTCCGTTGGTGGCGCTGATGGCCTGGGCACCCCAGCTGGGGACGCACGCGGCCGCGACGGTCGAGCCGGCCTCGTCGCCGCATCGCGGGCGCATCTGGCACTCGCTGCTCGCCTGGCAGGTGACCGGCTTCCTCGGCCTGACTTCGCTGGTGTTCTACATCATCGTCGGATGGTTGCCCGCCATCCTCGTGCAGGCAGGCTACCCGGCGGCGACGGCGGGTACGCTGCACGGTGTGCTGCAATTGGCGACCGCGGTCCCGGGCCTGATCCTCGGGCCGATGGTCCGGCGCGTGAAGGACCAGCGCGGCATCGCGATCGCCGTGTCGCTTGCGACCTGCATCTCGCTGCTGGGATTGTTGCAGCTTCCGGCGCTCGCAATGCTGTGGGTCGCGCTGTTCGGCTTCGGGGCGGGTGCCGCCTTCATCCTCGGCTTGACATTCGTCAGCCTGCGAACCTCGCACAGCCACCAGGCGGCCGCGCTGTCGGGCATGGCGCAGTGCTTCGGCTACTCGCTCGCCGCTGCGGGCCCGCCGCTTGCCGGACTGGCCCATGATGCGACCGGAGGCTGGGAGGTCGCGCTCGCGTGCTGCGCCGTCGCGACGGTGCTGATGGCAGTCCTGGGCGGATCAGCCGGCCGCGCGGCGACGATCTGATTGTCGTTCGATGCGGACATATCGCGAGCCAGATCCGGCTCGCGACAAGGCGTGGCCGAGGCCGGTCGGTTGTCTGCGCTGCAGGCCCGCGCTACAGAAGGCGGGAAGCCTCGCAAGCAAGAGCCAAGGGAAAAGTGTCGTTGAGGACATCTGCCAGCACGCGCATCGTGATCGGATCGACGCTCTTTGCCTTGGCGTCGAGTGCATTCCTTTTTCTGGTTCCTCCGAGTCCGATCGACAGGAACCTGTTGCGGGGTGCCTTCCGTCTTTACAAGGGATATGCGTATCTCATCCCCGTCAAATACGTGGACGGCACGCTCGAGACTGCCCGATTGTACGAAGACGACCGGCTTCTCGGCCCTGCGAACACCGCCCAGCAAGAGATCATCGACAAGGGCACCGGCCGATTCGCATTTTACCGGGACACCTGGAATTACTTCGGCCCGGCCTTGATGTTCTCGACCAGCGACAATACCGACCCGAACACGAACGGCAGGAAGTATCACCTCAGATGACGAACTGACCTGCGCTGTGTCCGGCTGTCGTCACGTCGTGCGTATCACGCCCAGCTCCTTCGACCGTTGGAGCAGAGCCGGCCGGTAAGGCGGCGAGGGATCGTCGTCGTCAGGGATGGCGCAATGGCCGAACTCCTGCTGGATGCGCTGGATTTCCATGACCCGATCGTTCAACCGCCGCAGATGTTCAAGCGATGTTGCCTTCCAGTAGCGGAAGGTATCGAACGTAATCGGCACGAAGGCGGTGCCGAACAGCGTTGGATCGGGCACGATGGTCCGCCCGAGCAGCAGGTAGCGATCCTGACCGACGATGACGAGGGTGGCATACGGCCGCCCTTCACTCACCCTGAGGCCCTTCAACGAAAGTTCGCACAGCTTGCTGAAATGGGGTTCCTCGCGCCAGCGGTCGGGATCATCGAGGTCAACCTGCACATTCAGCGCGTCGAGCCCGAAATGCGGCACCATACCCGCGGTCTCGGGAAACCAATCGTCATCGAGGTGGCCTTGCAGCCAGGCACAGCTGAATGACCGGCACTGCCGGGGACGCTCGTGGTAGATCTCGCATCCGCCGCCCGCCAGGATGTGGTTGCAGACCGTATTCATCGGCTTGCGGAGATCGGTCACCTCAAGCACCTTGCAGCAGAGGGTGCATGATCCACACTGCCTGACCGTCGGAGCCACGGGAAAGCCGAGCGCCCACGAGCCTTGTCGTTCGCGGAGGAGCAGCTTCTGCTTCTCCAAGGTGCTCAGTGCACGCTCGACCTTGAGGCGCGACAATCTGGTCACGCCGATAATATCTTTCGTCGTCGTCGCGCCGCTCTCGACCGCCCGAACGACGACCAACGCCACTTGATCCATTGTTTTTCTTCTTGTCCGACTCGTGGCCGGCTCTTCTTGTGCAGTGTTTTTGGCCGCCGGTATTCGGCGACGGTAGATTCCAGTGCAATCCGGAACGTGCCGCGACCGACGGCTGCGAGATTCTACCTAAGCGTATCGGTGAGGGCGGCATGTCGCATCCGATAAACGCGCATGGCATCCCTGAGGACAAATCGTCGTGATTGGCAGCGACAGGCGTTGGGTCCGCGAGCGTCTGCAAGGTCAGAGTGGTCTCGTGTCATCGGCAATGTCGCGAGAATGCGAATGTGTGGCTAGCAGACCGTGCAACACGTTCAGTGTCGTCCCTGCGAAAGCAGGGACCCATAACCACCGATGGTTATCGTTGAAGGCCGCTGGGGCGACGAGTCCCTTTCACAACATCCGCCGCGGAGTATGGGTCCCTGCTTTCGCAGGGACGACACTGTGGGCGAGGCGCCACCTGCTTACAGCCGCGGGCTCGCCCGCCACCCTCGTTAAATTCGCGATTGCTGGCTGCCTCATCTTCAGGCAATGACGGCCTGCAATGAACAAGAGCTTCGAGGAAACTGCCGCTCGTCTGGCGCCGGCGATCTTTGTCGTGCTGTGGAGCACCGGATTCATCGGCACCAAATACGTCATCAACAATGCGGAGCCGCTGACCTATCTGGCGATCCGGATGGCGTTCGTGGTGGTGGTGATGGCGGTCATCGCCGCGATCGCGCGGCCGAACTTTCCGGACCGGACAGGCATCTTCCACAGCGCGGTCGCCGGCATCCTGGTGCACGGCTTCTATCTCGGCGGCACCGCGATTGCGATCGCGCATTCGGTTCCGGCCGGGCTGTCGGCCTTGATCCCGGGCCTGCAGCCGATCCTGACCTCGACCATTGCCAACCGCTGGCTGGGCGAGCGCGTCACGCCGCTGCAATGGGGCGGGCTGGTGCTCGGCCTCGCCGGCGTCGTCTTGATCCTGCACAACCGGCCAATGACGGGCGAGGCGGGGTGGGGCTGGCTCGCCTCCGGCGTCTCGCTGATCAGCATTACGCTGGGCACGCTCTATCAACGGCGCTATTGCAACCGGATCGACTGGCGCGCCGGCAACCTGGTGCAGTACATCGCGGTCACGATCTTCTTCGGCATCGGCGCCTTTGTGTTCGAGACCAATGTCGTGCATTGGACCGGCGAGTTCGTGCTGGCGCTTGCCTGGCTGGTGTTCGCGCTGTCGATCGGCTCGATCGGGCTGTTGTACTGGCTGATCCGTCACCACGCCGCGACCTCGGTCGCGAGCCTGTTCTATCTGGTGCCGGCGGTGACCGCGCTGATGGCCTACATCCTGTTCGACGAGCGGTTGGATCATGTCGCCATCGCCGGCATGGCCGCCTGCGCCGCGGCGGTGCTGCTGGTCAATCGCCGCGCTTAGTCTTTGCGACGGATCTTCGCGTAAGCTGCAAGCGCGCGTTCGCGGCCCTTTTTGTGATCGACGATCGGCGGCGGGTAGGTCTTGCCGAGCTCGATGCCGGCGCTCGCCAGCTCGATCGGTGTTGCTGTCCAGGGCTGATGGATCAGGTCGTTGGAGAGCTGCGCGAGCTCCGGCACCCAGCGCCTGACATAGCCGCCGTCAGGATCGAATTTCTCGCCCTGCAGGACCGGATTGAAGACGCGGAAATAGGGCGCGGCATCGGCGCCGCAGCCCGCGACCCATTGCCAGTTGACCGGGTTGGAGCCGGCATCGGCATCGACCAGCGTATCCCAGAACCATTGTTCGCCTGTGCGCCAGTCGATCAGGAGGTGCTTGACCAGGAACGAGGCCGCCACCATCCGCACCCGGTTGTGCATCACGCCGCTGTGCCAGAGCTCGCGCATGCCGGCATCGACGATCGGATAGCCGGTGAGTCCGCGCTGCCACGCCTCCAAGGCAAGAGCGTTGCGCCTCCACCGAAAGGCATCGAACTGCTCCTGCAAGTTCCGATCCGCCATGTCGGGGACGTCGAACAGCAGATGGCGGCAGAATTCGCGCCAGCCGAGCTCGCTGAGGAACTTGTCGATGTCGCCGGCAAGGCGCGAGTCTTCCGCAGCGGCGAAGCGTGCCGCATGCCAGACCTGGCGCGGGCTGATCTCGCCGAAGCGCAGATGCGGCGACAGGCGCGAGGTGCCGTCGCGGTCGGGCCGGTCGCGGTCGCCGGCGTAGCCGCTGATCCCCTCGTCGAGGAATCGCTTCAGCTGCGCCTGCGCCGCGGCTTCACCCGGTGTCCAGGTCTCGCGCAGGCCGCCGGCCCAATCCGGCCTGTCAGGCTCGAGCTTCCAATCATTGAGGGCGTCGCTCGCGATGCCGCCGATGGATGTGAGTCTCTTCGGCGCCGGCAACGGCTTTGGCGGATCGCCGAGGCCTTGGACGCGCCGCCAGAACGGCGTGAACACGCGCAAGGCCCGGTTGTCTTTGTTGCGGATCGCCTTCGGTTCGACGAGCAGATCGCCGCGGAAAATTTGCGAGTCGATGCTGTCACTTGCGAGCGCGGCTTCGACTTCTCCGGCAACGGCCTGATGCGGCGCATGTGCGATGTCGTTCCAGAATACGGCGCGTGCGCCGATTTCGCGCGCCATCGTGGCGATCACCGACGCGGCCGGTCCGGTGCGCAGCACCAGCGATCCGCCTGCCATGGTGAAGCTCTTGCCAAGTGCGCGCAACGACTGCGCCAGCCACCAGCGCGTCGCACCCCCGAGCCGACGTACGGCCGGCGGCATCAATGCACGGCTCTCTTCGTCGCGCACATAGAGGCCGACGACCGGCGCGCCGCTTGCCGCCGCCTCATGCAACGCCGGGTGATCCGACAGCCGCAGATCGTCGCGAAACCAGACGATAACCGGCCGTGCGCGGGTCACCCGGACGCAGTGAGCCTGCCGTTACTTCGGCTGCGGCACGATGCGGATGTAGGGCTTCGGTTCTTTCCAGCCCTGCGGATAGATCGTCTTGGCCTCGTCGTTGCTGACCGAGCCTGCGATGATCACGTCCTCGCCCTGCTTCCAGTCGGCAGGGGTGGCGACGCGGTGCTTGGCGGTGAGTTGCAGCGAGTCGATGACGCGCAGGATCTCCTGGAAGTTCCGACCCGTGGTCATTGGATAGACCAGCACCAGCTTAATCTTCTTGTCGGGGCCGATGATGAAGACGTTGCGGACCGTTTGGTTATCCGCCGGCGTGCGGGTGAGGGGGTCGCCGGACGTCGAGGCAGGCAGCATCTCATAGAGCTTGGAGACGTTGAAGTCGGTGTCGGCGATCAGCGGATAGTTCGGGGCCGCCCCCTGCGTCTCCAGGATATCCTCGGCCCATTTGGCGTGGCGATCCGCGGGATCGACCGAAAGGCCGATCAGCTTGATGCCGCGCTTGTCGAATTCCGGTTTCAGCTTGGCGAGCGCGCCGAGCTCGGTCGTGCAGACCGGGGTGAAGTCCTTCGGATGGGAGAACAGCAGGGTCCAGCTGTTGCCGATCCAGTCGTGGAACTTGATCTTGCCCTCAGTGGTCTGGGCTTCGAAGTCCGGTGCGGTCGCGCCAATCGGAAGTGTCATGATTTTACCTCATCTCTCTGAAGTCACAGTGGAATTTGTATTTGAGGCTGTCTGTTCCAGTATAGGACGGGATAAGGCTTAAGTGAACGGGTTCTGAAAAAAGGTGAAACATTTCTCCTTGAGGGTGGAATTCCAAGCAACTTGTTTTGATCCGGATCCCTGCGGCGAAATATCAGCTGCGGCACAAAGGCTTGGAAATGCCCCGATAATGCCGCTTATCGTCGTCATCACGCCGGCCCCGGCTGCTATAGGACTGAACCGTGACGACGTTTAAATCGACCAAATAGCAACCATCTAAAAATCTCGGAACGCAAGTTCCGAATCGTTAACCACTCGTTTACGCCCGCATGGAAAAGCTGGCCTGAGATAGGAATTGAAAGCTCCCACAATGTCTACCCCAAGTACCAAGACCGCTGAGCCCCTCAGCGGTGCGTTGCATCCGTCCTGCCGCAAGACTGCCGCCCATGCGCTCACCATCGTGCGCGACGGTGTGATCACCGGCGAAGGCCCGACCACCAAGGGCCGCATCCATTTCTCCCGGTCGCTCGATGCCGATGACGCTGCCTGGTGCGCGCGCATCCTGACGGCGGCCGCGGTCGAGCATCAGCCGGTCAGCCGGGCCGAGATCGAGGCGCTGTTCGCGATCAACGAGGCCGCTGCCGAGCGCAGCGATGGCGGCCGGTTCGACGATCTGCTCGCCAAGGCGATCGCCCACCATGCCGCCTCCGAGTCCGGCCTGCCGGTGCCGCCGCGCACGGTGGCGCTGTCGCCCGACACCGAGATCGATCGCTGGGCGCCGAGGCAGGGCGCCAAGATGGACACCAAGGTCCTGGAGTGGATCGCGGGCCAGATGCGCGGTCAGCGTCGCACCGGCCGCGCGCTGGCGGCGATGGTGGCGACGCTGGTCGGCGCGACTGCGCTGCCGCTCGCGGCGCAGCTCCCCAACGTGTTCGACATCGGGATGATGTAAACCATCGTCCGGCGTGACTGGAATTCGAGCAGAGCGGCGGGGATCACTTCCCCGCCGTTTTCTGTTTGCCGCCGGTTTCCTCGAGCCCGAGCGTCCGCCCCGGAAACCCGGCCACGTCGAAATAGCGGGTCGAGAGCACGCGCTGGAATTTCAGCACCGTGCGCAGGCCGTTGGCCGACGCCTTCTTCGACATGATGGTGCCCTCGGCCATCTTCGGCACGATGCCGTTCGGCAGCGCCTCCGACATCACCCGGCCGATCAGGCCGCCATTGTTCGGCGCGCGCAGGCCGAGCAGCTGGGCCGCGGTCATGCCGACATCGGCGTTGCTGACCGGCAGCGGATCGACATAGCCCGCCTTGAAGTCGGGGCCGATCGCCGCGGTGAAGTTGAAGGTGTCGCCACGGCTGAAGCTGCCATGCATGCCCTGGCCCTGGCGCAGCACGGTGTCGGCGACCTGCACCGAGCAGTTGGCCGGGATCTCGCAGCCGCTCGACCAGGAGCGGAAATTGACCACGATCGACGGGTTCGGCGTCACCGCCTTGCCCTTCAGATTGAGGTTCGACATCGGCAGCGTGCCGGGGAAGGTGCCGAGCTTGTCGTCGACAAACAGGCCGCTGACATAGTCCTGCTCGAGCAGCGCCTTGATGACGCGGTCGGCGAGCTTCTTGTCGCGGTTCGGCAGATAGATCAGATCCGAGCCGCCATTGGTCGCAATCACGACGTCAGGCTTGGCTGGATCCTGGCCGAGCACGCCGTTGCCGGCCTTCGGGTGGGCATTGTCGGCGACCTTCGCGTTCTTGTCGTTGGGGTCGAACAGCGGCAGGTCCAGCGCCTTGGCGAGGTCGATCGCCACAAAGCCCATCGGCAGGAAATCCTTCGGCGTGTCGCTATAGGCGACCTTGGCCGAGGGGCTGGTCTTGCTCTCCTTCGAGATCGTCGAGAAGCCGTGGTCGGAGGAGATCATGATGTTGGTGTCGGCAGAGAGCCCGAGCTCGTCGAGCGCCTTGCGGAGCTGGGCGAGGTTGTTGTCGGCGTTCCTGATGCCGGCCATCGAGGTCGGGCCGTTGATACCGGGGGTGATGGCGTTGAGGCTGTCGCCGGTGTTGTGCTGGCTGCCGTCCGGATCGCGCGACCAGAACACCAGCACGAACGGCTTGTTGCGCGCCTTGAACATCGGCAGCACGACCTTGGTCGCGACATCGGCCATGTAGGCCTGCTGGGCGACGTTGGCGACGGTGGTGCCGGGTGTCTTGGCGTCGCCCGCCTTGGCGTTGTCGCCGCGGCTCGGGGTGGCGAGCGGCAGGCCGGCCTTGATCAGGGCATCCTTCATCTCGTCGGAGAGCGGCACGCCGGTCTTGCCGCCGGTGGAATCGTCGACCACGATCGTGTTCTTGCCGCGATCGGTGTGGTCGAACAGCAGGGTCGGGCCGACCTTGCCGATGGCGGCGGTGCTGAAACCCTGGCCGCGGGCCATCTTCAGCAGCGTCTCCTCGTTGAGGTAGTCGCCGTTAAAGTGATCGTCGACGTCGGCGAGCACCGCGTCGTTCTCGATGAAGGGGACCACGGTGTCGCCGGCGGGCACCGAGGTGTAGCCGGTATAGATCGTGTTGGAGAAGGTGCCGGTGTCGCCGAGATAATGGCCGGTCGACAGCGCCGAGCTGTTCGCCATCGTGAAGGTCGGGAACAGAGAGTGCGAATTCTTGAAATTGACGCCCTTGTCGCGGATCTCGGCCATCGCCGGCGCCGTCTCCGGCGTCACGATGCCGCCGCGCAGGCCGTCGGGGACGAACAGGATGAGGTTGCGGGGCTTGGCGTTCTGTGCCGAGGCGGCGCCCGCCGAAAGCGCGATCATGCTCGCGGACAGTAAGGTAATGGCACGACGCATATTGTTATTCCCCCTGATGAAGCCCCGCGGCAGCCCGCCGCAGCCCTCGTTTAGTTTTGCCATATGACAGAAATGTTACAGCGCTTGTTCGGCGCTGTAACGGCCGGATTTTTCCCGAGGATTGCCGGTCAGCACACCGTCATTCCGCAGGTTGAACCGCCGTTCTCTCATTGCGCGCAGTGCTGCCGGCATGCCCGTACCGGGCATAGAGCGCCGGCAGCACGGCGAGCGTCAGCAGGGTCGCGCTGATCAGGCCGCCGATCACGACGGTGGCGAGCGGCTTCTGCACCTCGGCGCCGGTGCCGGTGGCGAACGCCATCGGCACGAAGCCGAGCGAGGCCACCAATGCGGTCATCACCACGGGGCGGAAGCGGGTGAGGGCGCCTTGCTCGATGGCTTCCCGCATCGGTACGCCGCGTTCGCGCAACTGCCGGACGAAGCTCAGCATCACGAGCCCGTTCAGCACCGCAACGCCCGACAGTGCGATGAAGCCGACCGCCGCCGAGATCGAGAACGGCATGCCGCGCAGCCAAAGTGCGGCGATACCGCCGGTGAGTGCCAGCGGCACCGCGCTGAACACCAGCAGCGCATCGCGGGCCGAGCCCATCGCCGCCAGCAGCAACAGGAAGATCATCGCAAAACAGGCCGGCACCACGACGGCCAGGCGCTGGCGCGCCGCGGCGAGATTCTCGGATTGGCCGCCCCAGGTCATCCAATAGCCCGGCGGAAGCTGCACCGATTGCGTGACTCTTGCCTGGGCTTCCTCGACCACCGAGCCGAGATCGCGGCCGCGAACATTGGCTGTCACCACGATGCGGCGCTTGCCGTTCTCGCGGCTGATCTGGTTCGGCCCTTCGGTGAAGGAGAACTGGGCGACGCGGTTGAGCGGCAGGCTCTGCACCGGCGAACTCGGCGTCGCCTTCGGCAACGCGACCGGCAAATTGCTCAGCGCCTCGAGATCGGAGCGCACGCTCTCCGGCAATCGCACCACGATGTCGAAGCTGCGATCGCCCTCGTAGACGACGCCGGCATCCTGGCCACCGACCGCGGCGCCGATCACGTCCTGCACGGCCGAGACGCTGAGGCCGCGCCGGGCGATCGCAGCCTTGTCGACCTTGATCTCGAGCACGGGCAGGCCGCCGGCCTGTTCGACCTTGACGTCGGTCGCGCCGCGCACGCTGCGCAGCGCGGCGGCAATCTGGTTGGCGGCTTTCTGCATCGGCCCGAACTCGTCACCAAATACCTTGACCGCGATGTCGCCGCGAACGCCGGCGAGCAGTTCGTTGAAGCGCATCTGGATCGGCTGGGTGAATTCATAGACGTTGCCGGGCAGCCGGCCGACCGCCTTCGAGATGTCCTCGATCAGTTGCTCCTTGGTCAGCGATGGATCCGGCCACTGCTCGCGCGGCTTCAGGATGATGAAGGTGTCGGACGCGTTCGGCGGCATCGGATCGCTCGCCACCTCCGCGGTGCCGGTCTTGGAGAAGACGAACGACACCTGCGGAAAGCGGCTGACGGCCTTCTCGACCGACAGCTGCATCGCCTGCGACTGCGACAGCGCCGTGCTCGGAATCCTGAGCGCGTGCATGGCGATGTTCTTCTCGTCGAGCGAAGGGATGAACTCCTGGCCGAGGCGGAAGAACCCGAACAGGGCGGCCGCGAACAGCACGACCGCTACAGCGATGACCGGGATAGGCGTTGCAACCGCGCGCCGGAGCAGCGGGCTGTAGCAGCGCTTCAGCGCCGCGACGAGCCGGTTTTCCTGCTCCTGCACGCGGCCGGTGATGCCGATCGCGATCAGCGCCGGAACCAGCGTCAGCGACAGCACGAAGGCGGCCGCGAGCGCAAGGATCACAGTCAGCGCCATCGGTTCGAACATCTTGCCTTCGACGCCGGTGAAGGTCAGCAGCGGCACATAGACCAGGAGGATGATGGCCTGGCCATAGAGGCTCGGCTGGACCATTTCCACAGCGGACGCCCGCACCGTCGCCAGCCGTTCGTCGCGCGTCAGCACGCGGCCAAGCGCATGCTGCTTCTCGGCGAGGTGACGCAGACTGTTCTCGGTGATGATCACGGCGCCGTCGACGATCAGGCCGAAATCCAGCGCGCCAAGGCTCATCAGATTGGCGCTGATGCGGCCCTGCCACATGCCGATCGCCGTCATCAGCATCGCGACCGGGATCACCAGCGCCGTGATCAATGCCGCGCGGAAATTGCCGAGCAGCACGAACAGCACGGCGATCACGAGCAGTGCGCCTTCACTGAGGTTGCGCGCCACGGTGCCGATCGTCGCATCGACCAGCTGGGTGCGATCCAGCACCGTCTTGACCTCGATGCCGGCCGGCAAGGACGGCATGATTGTCCGCAGTTTGGCGTCGACCGCGGCCGACACGGTGCGGCTGTTGGCGCCGATCAGCATCAGTGCCGTGCCGACCACGACCTCGCGGCCGTTCTCGCTGGCGCTGCCGGTGCGCGTCTCGCCGCCGATCGAAAGCGTCGCGAGGTCGCGGATCCGGACCGGGACCCCGCCGCGGGTGGTGACGACGACGGCGCCGAGTTCGTCGATGTTCTCGAGCCGGCCGCCGGAGCGCACGACGAAGCCTTCGCCGTTGCGCTCGATGTAGCGCGCACCGCGGCTGACATTGTTGGTCTCGATCGCCTTGGCAACGTCGGCAAAGGTGAGGCCGAGCGCGATCAGCTTCGCCGCATCGGGATGGACCTGATACTGCTTGAGGTATCCGCCGATCGTGTCGACGCCGGCGACGCCAGGCACCATCTTGATCTGCGGCTTGATGATCCAGTCCTGTACGGTGCGCAGATAGGCGTCCTTCTCGACCTCGCTCTGCAACATCTGGCCGTCCGCCGTCAGGAAGCGGCCGTCGCTTTGCAGGCCCGGCGCGCCGTCGGCCTGCACCTTCTGCCCGGAATAATGGACGGTCCACATGTAGATCTCGCCAAGGCCGGTCGAGGTCGGGCCGATCCGCGGCTCGATGCCTTGCGGCAGGCGCGCGCGGACTTCGGTCAGGCGCTCGCCGACCTGCTGGCGGGCGAAATAGATGTCGGTGGCCTCGCTGAACACCGCCGTGATCTGCGAGAAGCCGTTGCGGGAGAGCGAGCGCGTGCTCTCGAGTCCCGGCGCGCCGGCCAGCGCCGTCTCGATCGGGAAGGTGATCTGCTTCTCGATTTCCGCCGGCGACAGCGCCGGAGCCACGGTGTTGATCTGGACCTGCTTGTTGGTGATGTCGGGCACTGCGTCGATCGGCAGCCTGGACAGCGCAAGGCCGCCGAGGAACATCAGGATCGCCGCCAATGTGACGACCACCCAGCGCCGCTGGATCGCAAGACCAATGATGCGCTCAATCATGGTCGTGCTCCGCCTCGTCCTTCTCGAACTCCGCCTTCAGCGTGAAGGTGTTCTGCACCGCGATGGTCTCGCCGGCTGCAAGGCCGGCGACGATCTCGATATCGTCGTCGTCCTCGCGGCCGGTCCGCACCGATCTCGCCTCGAAGCCGTCGGCATCGCGCACGAACACGGTCGGCGTTCCCTTGATGGTTTGAAGCGCCTTCTTCGAGACGATCACGGTCGACGGCGCACCTGACAGCGGGACCTCCGCGGTGACGAAGGTGCCCGGCTTCCAGCGGTGGTCCTTGTTGGGCATGGTCGCGATCACGCGCGCGTTGCGGGTCTCGCGGTCGAGCAGGGGGCTGACGAAGATCACGCCGGCATTGGCTTCATCCTCGGTGCCGATGGCGCGGATTTTCACCGAAACGCCTTCGCGAATCGCGCCGATGTCTTCGGGGGAGACCGCGAGGTCGACCCAGATGTCATCGAGATTGACGATGACATAGAGCTCGCTCTCCTGGCCCTCGCGCCCGATCAATCCGCCGAGGTCGACACGCCGCTCGGACACCCGGCCGCTGATCGGCGCGCGCAAAAACTGCGTCCGCAGGCTCTCCGGGGGCTGGTTCGGCAGATCGGCAATCTCGCTCTCCGAGAGGCCCAGCGCAAACAGCTTCTGCCGGGCGCCGTCGAGCTTGATCTGGGCATCGTTCGCGGTCAGCCGCGTCCGCAGGAACTCGTTTTCCGACACGATGCGGGTCTCGACCAGCGTCTTCTGCCGCGCGTAGAGGGTCTGCTGCAGATCGTTGGTGAGACGCGCGGCGAGGTACTCGCTCTTGGCGTCGGCCACCTCGCGGCTTTCGATCGCGGCGACGATCTCGCCCTTCTCGACGACATCGCCGAGGCGCTTGCGCAGTTCCGTGACCGTCGCAAGCACGCGCACCGAGACCCGGCCGATGTGATCCGCATCGGGGATCAGCGATCCCGGCGCGAGGAAATGCCGCTTCAGCATGCCGCCGCTGGCTTGCGCGAACGTGATGCCGGCTTCGCGAACCTGGTCTTCGCTCAGCTCGATATGTCCGGGGGCCTCGTGCCGGGCCTCGGTCTTTGTGTCTGTCGTCGCAGTCTCCTGCGTCGCGGCCGGGAACCTGACCGGCCAGCCGATCCATCCGGCCGCCACAACGACCAGTGCAATGCCGGCGGCCACGCCGGCGAAAAATAGAACAATCCGTTTCATATGCGCCTCTCCGCAGCGCAGGCCCATGGCCCTGCGCTGTCGCGACATCGATCTGTGCGGAAGCGTGCGCTGGCGAATGGCAGCAGCGCACGGCCGGTCATGTCGACCGGATCAGGCGCGGGGTGGCTTGAAGGGAGAGAGGCGATCGGCCGAAGCGGGCAGCTCAGTGCTGCTGTGGCCATAGCTATGCGGCGCATAGGCGATCGGGAACGCGGTCTCCTGCGGAGCCACGGACGCGACGTGCGTCAGGCAATGGTCGCCGTGAGGTGAGGCCGGATGCGCCGGAGCCTTGCCGCCGGCGCCGGCGTCGTTGATCGACTGTGCGATCGAGAAGCCGGCAGCCGCGTCGGCATCGCCGTCGGAGGTCCAGCCGTGGAAGAACGACAGCACCAGCGCGAGCGAGATCAGTCCCGCAAGCAGGCTGCGCCAGCGGCGCGATCCCGTTGCGTGAGGAGAAGACTGAATCATGGTGCGCGAAGCGTCCATGGGGCCTACTTAGCGCCGTGCCTGCGCGCATTCAAGTTCGGGTCCGCGACAGATTGGCCGTGGATACTATAACGTTACGCGCTGTCTGCGGTTCGGCGCAGCAGCCATCGGCGCGCCGCGACGACCGCCCAGATCGCTTCGACGAGGCCGAACGGCCAGGCGCCCTGCAGGAAACCGTAGGCCGAGCCGAGCGCGCAGGAGACAGCGAAGGCCAGGATGAACCAGGGGCTGCGATCTTCGGCCGCATAGCAGGCGAGCATCATGGTCACGGCGAGTAATCCGAACAGCGTCAGCGCATCCATTCCGCAGCAGAACTCCTGTTGTAACGCTGTTGATATCTGAGCATGCTTGGGATGGAATATCCATCCAGCGCCGCCGCCCTGAAGGGACTGCACCATGAAGCGCATGCATGTTCACGTCGCCGTCAAGGACATCCCGCAATCGGTCGGCTTCTACTCGGCGCTGTTCGGGGCCGAGCCGACGGTCGTGAAATCCGATTATGCCAAATGGATGCTCGACGATCCCCGCGTCAACTTCGCGATCTCGACCCGCGGCCGCGAACCGGGCCTGGACCATCTCGGCATTCAGGTCGAGAGCGCGGAGGAACTCGGCGAAGTGTACGGACGGCTGCGCAAGGCCGGCGGCGAGGTCATCGAGCAGGGCCAGACGGTGTGCTGCTATGCCAAGTCCGAGAAGTCGTGGATCGACGATCCCGCGGGGATCGCCTGGGAGACATTCCATACGACCGGTGAGAGCATCGTCTATGGCGACGGCACCGGCGAGCGGACCGCGCGTGTGGCGCACGAGAAGCAGGAAGACAGACAGAGCGCGTGTTGTGCTCCACAGCCCCAGGCCGCGCCGCCCGGGGCCTCGGCTTGCTGCAGCTCGTGAGCATGGAGCGGCCGAGGGGCCGGTTGCGCGCGAGTCCACGCTGGCCTTAACCGTCCGATAACTGATTTTCCTAACCACCCCTTGGGTTGTGTTCCCGTACAAGGGCATCCACAGGGGCAGGAAAATGTCGGTTGTCTCAACGAGCAGCGTGCCGGAATACCGGCGGCTGTCGATCAAAGGTGTGTTGCGCGCCAGCAGGATGGGCGCCATCCAGTGGCTCGTCCTGAGTGCCGCGCTGCTGGTGCTCGCCATCACGCTTGGCACCGGCTATCTCGCGCTGCAGTTTCGTGAGCGCGCGCTGGAGATGTCCGAGCGCGAGCTCAACAACACCGCGCTGCTGCTGTCGCGGCATTTCGACCAGCAGCTTACCGACCTCCAGCATGTCCACGACGACATCGTGAATTATCTGCGGGCCGAGCAGGTTGAGACCGCCGATCAGTTCGAAAAGAACATGTCGCTCTTGAGCGCGCACGAGATGCTGCGCACGCGGCTGGCGGCGCTGCCGCATGTCGGCGGGCTCAATCTGTTCAACGCCAAGGGATGGCTGATCAACTCATCCGAGATGTGGCCGGTGCCCGACATCAGCGTTGCGGACCGGCGCTATTTCCGGGAGTTCACCTCGGGGCGGCCGACCTCGCCGGTGATCGTCGAGCCCGCAATGAGCAAGGTGAGCGGCAACTGGACCACGATCTTTGCGCGCAAGATCACCGGGCGCAACGGCGAGATCATCGGATTCGCCAGCCGCGGCGTCGAGCCGAGCCATTTCGAGGATTTCGTGGCCTCGCTGGCACTGAGCGGCGACACCGTTATTTCGATGATCCACCGCGACGGCACCATCATCGCACGCTATCCGCAGGATGCCGCCGTGATCGGCCGCAACATCATCAACCTGCCGGTGTTCCAAAAGGTCATCAGCTTTGGCGGCAACACGTCGGGACGGTTCGTTGGCGCTTCGGGCGAGGAGAACGTCGGTGCGGTCAGATCGCTGTCGCATTTTCCAATCCTGATCCTCGCCACCACGAAAACATCGAGTGCGCTGGACGACTGGCGCGCCCAGACCAAACTGCAATTCTGCGCAGCCGTGTTGGCGGTCCTGATCATCAGCTTCGCGGTCTTCCTGATCGTCCGCCAGCTGCAGCGGCAGCACGATGCGGCAAGCCGCCGGCTGTCCGAGAAGAGCCAGCACCTCGACACCGCGATCAACACCATGACGCAGGGGCTGCTGTTGTTCGATGCCTCGGCGCGGCTCGTGATCTGCAACCAGCAATATATCGACATGTTCGGCCTTTCGCCTGATGTGGCGAGGCCAGGCTGCCATCTGCGCGACCTGATCCTGCATCGCCAGGCGATCGGCTCGTTTGTCGGCGACGTCGATGAGTACTGCGCCCGCTTCACAAACCCGAGGGGCGATGAGGTCCGGGACTCCGTGATCATGACGCCTGACGGTCGCAGCATCCGCCTGATCTACAAGCGTGCGCCCGACGGCGGCTGGGCTACCACGCTCGAGGACGTCACCGACGGACGGCGTGCGCAGGCGCGGATCGAGTATCTCGCGCATTACGACGCGTTGACCAATCTGCCGAACCGGACGCTGTTCCAGCGCCACGCGGAAGGGCTGCTGCTCGAGGCCGCCACGCGCGAGTTCGCCATCCATTACATCGATATCGACGAGTTCAAGCGGATCAACGACACGCTGGGCCATCTGATCGGCGATGAGTTCCTGCGGCGCGTGGCCGAGAAGCTGCGTCTGTCGGTCGGGTCGAACGACTTCATCGCGCGGCTCGGCGGTGACGAGTTCGCGATCGTCCAGCACGACATCACCTCGGACGACGACGTCAGCGACCTGGTCGCACGCGTCTATCAGTCGCTGCGCACGCCGTTCGACTGCCTCGGCCATAATTTGTCGAGCGACGCCAGCATCGGCATTGCGATCGCCCCGCGCCACGGCGCCGACCTGTTCCGCCTGCTCAAATGTGCCGACCTTGCGATGTACGCCGCCAAGGCGGCGGGCCGCAGGACCCATCGCTTCTTCGATCCGGCGATGGAGGCGCAAGCCAATCTGCGCCGCGCGCTGGAGGCCGATTTGCGCACCGCGCTGGCCGAGGGCGGCTTCGAGCTGCACTACCAGCCGCTGGTCGACTTGCGCAGCGACGAGGTGACCGGCTGCGAGGCGTTGCTGCGCTGGCGGCACCCCATGCGCGGCATGATCTCGCCGGCCGAATTCATACCGGTTGCCGAGGAGACCGGGCTGATCGAGGAGATCGGGCAGTGGGTGCTGCGCACCGCCTGCATCGAGGCGGCAGCCTGGCCGGCGCATGTGCGCGTCGCGGTCAACGTCTCGCCGATCCAGTTCAAGTCGGAGACGCTGGCGCTGAAGGTTGCCAATGCGCTTGCCGAGAGCGGGCTCGACCCGCGCCGGCTCGAGCTCGAGATCACCGAGGCGGTGCTGATCGCCGACGACGATGCGGCGCTGGTCACGCTCGGCCAGCTCCGCGCGCTCGGTGTCCACATCGCGCTCGACGATTTCGGCACCGGATACTCGTCGCTGCAATACCTGCAGCGCTTCCCGTTCGACAAGATCAAGATCGACCGCAGCTTCGTCAAGGAAGTGACACGCAACAGCGGCTCGGCCTCGATCATCCGCGCCGTGGTTTCGATCGCAGCCGACCGCAACATGATCACCACCGCCGAAGGGGTCGAGACCGACCAGCAGCGTGACACCGTGCAGATGCTCGGCTGTACGCAGATGCAGGGCTATTTGTTCAGCAGGCCGGTTCCTGCGCGGGACCTGCGGACGCTGCTCGCGGCCGATAGCGTCGCCGCCTGAGCGGCTGCCGATCCGGTCCGTCAGGAACAATCGTCGCCGTCTCCGATTGGGAGTGGAAGCTCTTGAGAGGCGAGGCGGTCCATGAAAAGCAAGCTCGTGTCCGATGCGCCCAGCGCGCAGATTCACGTCGTCGTGCTCGATAGCGGCGAGGAAGCGTTCGGCGCGCTGACGAAGTTCGCCAATGATGCGAAGGTGACGGCGGCATCGCTCAGCGCGATCGGCGCGTTCGAGCGGGCCACGGTCGGCTGGTTCGATTTCGCATCCAAGAGCTATCGGAAGATCGAGATCGACGAACAGTGCGAGGTGCTGTGCGCGCTCGGCGACATCGCGACCGGCGACGACGGCAAGGCCAGCCTGCACATGCATATCGTGCTCGGACTGTCGGACGGATCGACCCGCGGCGGCCATCTGCTTGCCGGCATCGTCCGCCCGACGCTGGAGGTTGTGGTCACGGAAGCCCCCGCCAGGCTTCGCCGGCGCAAGCGGCCCGAGCTCGGCATCGCCCTGATCGATCCCGCCGCGACCGCCTGACGCTTTCCGTCGAAAAGTTCCTAAAAATCGACCTGCCGACGCTGGGGCGCGGAACCGAAACCGTGGAACCGCGTTCCCTTGCGGGGCTCGACCGGCAGGCGATCAATGAAAACCGCAGCAACGTCCGCGGCCATGCTGCTGTTTGCCTCGTGCATGGCAAACGCAGAGAGTGGCCTTGCGTCCTATTATCGTGGCATCGGCAAGAGTGGCGAGATGACCTGCGCGCATCGCAAGCGACCATTCGGCAGCATGATCACCGTCTCCTATCTGGGAAAATCGATCCGGTGCCGCGTCAACGACCGTGGCCCGTTCGTTCGTGGGCGGATCATCGATGTGTCGACCACGGCGGCCCGCGCGCTCGGCATCCTTCAGCTCGGCGTCGCGCATGTCGTGATCCAGTAGGGCGCGGCCGGCGGCGGGATCAGGGCTTGGAAGCGGTCGCCCGCTGTTCGACGATCGCCTTTCGGAGCGTCCGTGACAGTGCCTCGACCGAATAGGGCTTCTGGATCAGCTCGAAGCCGCTATGCGCATTCTCGGCGAGTACGTTGCTGTAGCCGCTGGTCAGCACCACCGGCAGGCCGGGAAAGCGATCGCGGATGATCCCGGCGAGCTCGACGCCGTTCATGCCCGGCATGATCACGTCGGAGAACACCAGGTCGGCGGCAAACTCGTTCTCCGAGAGGATCGAGAGCGCGGCATTGGCATTGGCCGCGCGCTTGACCGAATAGCCGAGATCCTCGAGCAGCTCGGTTGAGAACTGGCCGACATCGTCGTTGTCCTCCACCACGAGGACGCGATAGCCGCGGCCGATCGAAGCCTGCTCGATGCCGGCGCTGGCGGCGACCTTGGCGTCCGCCGGGCGCATCGCGTGCGGCAGATAGATGGTGAAGGTCGCGCCGTGCCCGGGCGTAGAGGTGACCTCGATGTCGCCGTCGGATTGCTTGACGAAGCCGAAGGCCTGGCTCAATCCGAGACCCGTTCCCTTGCCGACCTCCTTGGTCGTGAAGAACGGCTCGAAGATCGCGTCGAGATTTTCCGGCGAGATTCCGGTGCCGGTGTCCTGGATCGAGACCGTGACGAAATCGCCGCTGCGCGAGGCCTGGGCGCGCAGGGCAGGGATATTCTTGACCTTCCGGACGCCGATCGTCAGCAGGCCTTCGCCGCTCATGGCATCGCGGGCGTTGACCGCGAGATTGAGTAGCGCGGTCTCGAACTGGCCGATATCGGCGATCGCAAAGCAATCGGGATCCTCGATCCTGACTTCGATGTGAATCCGCGCGCCGACCAGCGGGCGGATCAGCTGCGTCACGCTGTCGACTTGCGTCCCGACATTGAACACTTCCGGATTGAGCGGTTGCCTGCGCGCAAATGCCAATAGCTGCGCGGTGAGCTTGGAGGCCCGCTCCACGGTCTCGGAGATCGCGTCGATATAGCGGCGGCGCCGGTCGTCCGGCAGCTCGCGGCGGCGCAGGAAGTCGGTCGCGGAGCGAATGATGGTGAGCAGATTGTTGAAATCATGCGCGACGCCGCCGGTGAGCTGGCCCACCGCTTCCATCTTCTGCGATTGCCGCAGGGCCTCCTCGCCGCGGCGCCGTTCGGTGATGTCGACGGCCTCCGGCACGGCGCCGACGATGGTGCCGTGCTGGTCCTGCAGCGGCCGCATCGCGAAATCGAAATAGCGTTCGCCGATCGGCAGGCGCAGCTGCATCTCGATCTTGACTTCCTCGCCGCGCATCACGGTCGCAAAGGCATTCTGGATCACGCGCGGCATGCCCTCGGTCGCGGCGAACCACGGCGTGTCCCAGAACGGCTTGCCGACGACGTCGGCGGCATCGGTACAGATGCCGGCCAGCGCCGTTTGGTTGCTGTAGAGCAGGCCGCCATCGCGGTTGAGCAGCATCTGGTATTGATGGCTGGTTTCCAGGATCGCGCGCGTCTGCGCTTCGCGGGATTCGAGCTGCGCGGTGCGCTCCAGGATGCGCCGCTCCAGCGACTCATTGAGCTTGCGAAGCTCGATCTCGGCTTCCTTGGCCGCCGTGATGTCGTGGGCGACGCCGATGAAGCCGATATGCTTGCCGTTCGGGTCCCAGCGCGGCTGCGATTCCGAGCGCAGCCAGCGCCAATCGCCCGCGGCATTCCGATAGCGGGCCTCGAGCACGAATGGCTTCAGCGAGAGCTCGCCGGTGATCTGCTCCTGCAGGATTTGCGGCAGGTCATCCGGATGCAGCGCCTTGCGCCAGTCGAACACGATCGCTTCCTCGAACGGCAGTCCAAGGAAGTCGAGATAGGCCTGGTTGGCAAAGGAGCGGGTGCGGTCGAGCTTGGTCACCCAGATCGGCACCGGCGCGCTGTCGGCGATCAGGCGGAAGCGCTCTTCGCTCTCCCGCAGGGTCTCCTGCGCCAGCATCTGATCGGTGACGTCGAGATCGGCGCCGACCAGCCGCAGCGCACGGCCGCTGCGGTCACGCTCGATCTTGGCGACGACGCGGATCCAGCGGCTCTCGCCGTCGTTCGGGCGGACGATGCGGTATTCGGCCGTGTAGTCTTCGCCGCCGGCCTTGAGCACGCCGAACAGGTGCCGGACCGTGCGCTCGCGATCCTCGGGGTGGATGCGCGCGACCCAGTTCTCATAGGTCTCGTTGACCTCTTCGGGCGGCAGCCCATGCACCAGGAGATATTCGGGAGAGCGGCGGTTGCGCACGCCGTCGCGAAAATCGATCTCGAGTCCACCGACCCGCGCGATGCGCTGGATCCGCGCCAGCTCCGCCTCGCGCTCCTGGAGCTCGCGATGGGCGCGATCGCGTTCGCGCGCGATCTCCTCAAGATGCTGCCGCAGCCGTTCGGCTGCCGCAGCTTCGGGAAGCACATCAGCGGGATCGGATGGGGTCATACGCGCCGGCAACCTCTCGGTGCAGTTTCACACAGGACCCGGCGGCTTTGCCAGCTTGATTTGCGGCGATCACTTGCGCTTCACTGGTTCTTCACTTGCCCTTCACCTGGCTTTGGGCGGCCGGCAATTATAGGCCCGGCGGAACCCGGCGGCCTGTGCATCCTCCTCGGAGCAGAACCAGCGATCCGGATTGCCGAGGCCCGGATAACTGCGGCACGCCTGCAGGTGGTAGATGCCGACATTGCCGGTGACGCGGGCCCGCACGGCGTACTTACCCTTGATGTTGCAGCTGGCCGGCATCGGCAGGTCGTCGGGGAAGAGCGCGTTGCGAATCTGCTGGTCGCGGTCGGCGGGGCAGGCGTTGCCGAGCAGGGCGCCGTCCTTCCTGGCCGTACGAAAGTCGCGCGGCGCCACGAAGCAGCCCTTCCAGAGCCCGGCGCGATTGTCCTTTGCGGTGGCTTCATCCGGCTTGAATCGGCCAGTGGCCGAGTTTTCGACATTGAGAGCATAGCCTTTCTGGACCAGCACCTGGCTCAGGCTGGTCGGGTCGCCCTCGATCTTGCAGACGCCGAGGCGGCGCTTCTTGAAGGTCGGATCGACGCCGATATCGTCGCAGTGAACCTGCTTGCCGCCGATCAGCCTGGTCAGCTGGTCGCGCGCCTCGATCCCGCAGGTCCAGACGTCGGCGTGCTCGTCGATGCAGAGCTGATCGACCGCCGGCGCGTCGATGCCGTCGAGCCGATAGGTCGTGTTGCCGAGCTGAACGGTGCCGGCGTCCTTGATGATCGCTGACGCCGCGGGGCCGGCGGTCGCGGGCAGGCCAGGGATTGCAGACAGGCAGGTCAGGAGAAGCGTCGTGGCGACCGGATTTCGAAACCGCATTTTTTCACTTCAGATCTTTGGCGGGCAGCCGAACTTCTAGCACAAGCCGGTACGATCCAACCAAGGACCGTTCGCGAATAGGGGCGTGCGCACCGTCACGTCCCGATCGGCATTCCGCGACGTAGAACGGCCAGACATGGCCATTGAAGGGATGCGCGTGGCCGAGTTTCGTCATCAACGTCCTCGCCGAAATCGTCACCGACATCTGGACTCTGCAATGCCTCGCACGCTGGCGGCGGAAGAGAAAGGCGGCCCAGAAGAACCGCGTCCGATCAAAGATCCGATTGACTTGATGAGAACAAAATAGGAACATGATGCGCCACCTGAATCCCGGATACCCCATGATGTCTGCACGGCCCGAATCTGACGACGATGACGGGCTGGAAGCCGCTGTCGATCAGGCCATTTCCGCCTGCGGCGGGAATCTGCGCGCCACCATCCGGGCGCTGATCGTGGCCAATGAATTCCTGGAGAACGAGGTCAGCGAACTGATGAAAGCCGTCGCGAAGGCGCATTCGCGTGGCCGCTTCAAGACCTATTCGGGCTGAAATACCCCTCAGGCTACCGCCGAGGATTTGGCCGAGGATTTGGCCAAGCATCGGGCAGCACGTGCATTAGACCGTTGCCTCCGGGGCAATTTGCTGTACCACGGAGTGGTTACGCCCAATCGCCCGTGCCGGATTGCGCGGGGAGGAATCCTGCCAAAGCCCAAGTCCTAAGAAGCCCAAGCAAGAAGAGCATGTTCAAGAAAATCCTGATCGCCAACCGCGGCGAGATCGCCTGCCGGGTCATCAAGACTGCGCGCCGTATGGGGATTGAGACGGTCGCCGTCTATTCCGAGGCCGACCGCGATGCGCTGCATGTCGAGATGGCCGATGAGG
>NZ_JBXEJO010000094.1:0-31702 GCF_056837965.1 Bradyrhizobium ferriligni | reverse complement strand
GAACGGGCGGGAGACCGAGCCGGCTCGCGGCGTCAAGCGCCAAGGACCCAACGGCTTCCCGCCCACCCTCATCCTGACAGACTTCCAAGACACAGGGACCCATAACCACCGACGCTTGTGTTGCGATGGCTGGGGCCCCAGCGAACATACATAACAAGCATCGGTGGTTATGAGTCCCTGCTTTCGCAGGGACGACGAAGTTGAATTACTTCTTCGCCGCAGCCGCGCGCTCGACGAACGACTTGCCGCCCTTCATCTTGTGATGCAGCGGCGCTTCGTTGATCTGGATCACGACCGCGTCGGCATCGACGCCGAGATTCTTCACCAGCGCCTGGGTGATGTCGCGCATCATGCCGAGCTTCTGCTCGTCGGTGCGGCCGGCGGCCATGCTCACGGTGATCTCAGGCATTGTTGCTCTCCCTCTTGTTGTCGCCATGGCCGGGCTCCTCCCGGTCATTCACGTCGCCGCGCATCAAACAAGAGGTGGATGCCCGGCACAAGGCCGGGCATGACGTCACAAGCGAATGGCTATCCCCACGCCACGTCATGCCGCGCCAGGACCTCGCGGACCCTGGCGACCAGATCGGCCTCCGCGCAGGAGAACTGCGCCGGACGCGTCTCACGCCATTCCTGGTTGGAGGCGATCGCAGCGGCGGCCTTGGCGCCCTCGATCAGATCCTTGATCTGCACCTCGCCGCGCGCCTGCTCGTCCGAGCCCTGGATGATCACGCAGGGCGAGTTGCGGCGATCGGCATATTTGAGCTGATTGCCCATGTTCTTCGGATTGCCGAGATAGAGCTCGGCGCGGATGCCGGCCTGGCGCAGCTGCGCGACCATCTTCTGGTAGTCGGCGACGCGGTCGCGATCGAACACGGTGACGACGACAGGACCGAACTCGGCCTGCGTATCGAGCTGGCCGAGCATCGTCAGCGCAGCCTGCAGGCGCGACACGCCGATCGAGAAGCCGGTCGCCGGCACCGGCTCGCCGCGGAAGCGCGAGACCAGACCATCATAGCGGCCGCCGCCACCGACCGAGCCGAACCGCACCGGGCGGCCCTTCTCGTCCTTGGTGTCGAGCAGCAGCTCAACCTCATAGACGGGGCCGGTGTAATATTCGAGGCCGCGAACGACAGTGGGATCGATGCGGATGCGATCCGCGCCATAGCCGGACGCCGCGACCAGCTTGGCGATCTCTTCGAGCTCGCTCACGCCGGCCTGACCAACTTCGCTCTTCGCCAGATAGGTCTCTGCCGCAGCAATCGCCTCTCGCCAATCGTCACGCTTCTGCGTGACGGCCAGGACGATATCGGCATCCGCGGGGCTCAGGTCGGCGCCCTTGGTAAAGTCGCCCTTGCCCTCTTCGCCGCCATCCCACCGTCCGGGACCAAGCAGCTTGCGAACTTCATCGGCGGGAAATTTGTCCAGCTTGTCGATCGCGCGCAGCACCGTAAGACGGCGGCCTGCATTCTCGTCGCCACCGAGGCCGATCGCCTCGAGCACGCCATCGAGCACCTTGCGGTTGTTCACCTTTACGACATAGGAGCCGCGCGGAATGCCGAGCGCTTCCATCGTGTCGGCTGCCATCATGCAAATCTCGGCGTCGGCCGCGGGCGTCGCCGAGCCGACGGTGTCGGCGTCGAACTGCATGAACTGGCGGAAGCGGCCGGGACCGGGCTTCTCGTTGCGGAAGACGTAGCCGAACCGATACGACCGATAAGGCTTCGGCAGCGCATCGAAGTTTTCCGCGACATAGCGCGCGAGCGGCGCGGTCAGGTCGTAGCGCAGCGAGATCCACTGCTCGTCATCGTCCTGGAACGAGAACACGCCCTCGTTGGGCCGGTCCTGGTCGGGCAGGAACTTGCCGAGCGCGTCAGTGTATTCCATCGCCGGCGTCTCCACCGGCTCGAAGCCGTACAGCTCGTAGACGGCGCGGATCTTCTCGACCATCGCCCGCGTGGCATTGATCGCGGCCGGGCCGCGATCTTCCAGCCCACGCGGCAGGCGCGCCTTCAGTTTCTGGGGTTTTTTGGGTTTCTCGGCCATGAGCGGCCGTTTACCAGCCGGCGCGCAAGGCGGCAACCGGTGCCGCTACGCTGTCATTCCGGGATGGTCCGCAGGACCAGACCCGGAATCTCGAGATTCCGGGTTCGATGCTGCGCCTCGCCCCGGAATGACGTTGCGTCCGTCACTGGACGTTTCGGATCCAGTTATGCGGGTCGTTGGTGCGACCGTACTGGATGTCGACCAGCTTCTTGCGCAGGCCCATGGCGACCGGGCCGGCCACGCCGCCGCTGATCTGGAAATCGCCACTTGCCGAGCACACTTTGCCGATCGGCGAGATGACGGCCGCGGTGCCGCAGGCGAACGCCTCTTTCAGCTTGCCGCTGGCGGCGTCAGCGCGCCATTGCTGGATCGTGTAGGGCTCCTCGCGCACACGCGTTCCGGCATCCTTGGCAAGCGCGATGATCGAGTCGCGGGTGATGCCGGGCAGGATGGTGCCCAGCGGCGGCGTCAGCAGCGAGCCGTCATCGAACGCGAAGAACACGTTCATGCCGCCGAGCTCCTCGATGTAGCGGCGCTCGACCGCATCGAGGAACACGACCTGGTCGCAGCCCCGTTCGATCGCCTCGGCCTGCGCGCGCAGGCTGGCCGCGTAATTGCCGCCGCACTTGACGGCGCCGGTGCCGCCGATGGCGGCGCGCGTGTAATTCTCCGACACCCAGATCGACACCGGCGCCGGGCCGCCCTTGAAATAGGAGCCGACCGGCGAGGCGATGACCGAGAAGATGTATTCGGCCGACGGCTTCACGCCGAGGAAGATCTCGCTCGCGATCATGAAGGGCCGCAGATAGAGACTGCCCTCGCCGCCCGGGATCCAGGCGCGATCGATCCGCACCAGTTGCTCGACCGCATCGATGAACAAATCCTCGGGCAACGGCGCCATCGCCATGCGCTCGGCCGAATCATGGAAGCGGCGGGCATTGGCGTCGGGGCGAAACAGGTTCACGCCGCCATCGTCGCGCTTGTAGGCCTTGAGGCCTTCGAAAATTTCCTGGGCGTAGTGCAGCACCGCGCCGGCCGGATCGAGCGGAAAATTCGCGCGGGCCTCGACGCGGGCGCTGTGCCAGCCCTTGCCCTGGCTGTAGCGGACGATCGCCATGTGATCGGTGAAGACCCGGCCGAAGCCCGGGTCCACGAGCTTCGCCGCGCGATCCTTGTCGGACGTTGCATTCGGCGAAGGCTGGATATCGAATTTCAAAGTCATTTTTCTTGCTTTCCGCTGTCGGAACCGGCGCGATACCCGGCGCCGGCCTGTTTCCCCCGGAGCCATCAGGCTCGGCTGGCCCGAACTTCACCACCGCCGGCCGCGCCGCCGGCTTCCATCGCCAACATGCCGTTTAGACATGCTTTTGCGGAATGCTGAAGTCCAGTATGTTTGCCGAAATGCCGCTCGACAATCGCACGGTAGTCCAATTTGCGGCCCAAACCGC
Source organism: Bradyrhizobium ferriligni (assembly GCF_056837965.1). NCBI lineage: Bacteria > Pseudomonadati > Pseudomonadota > Alphaproteobacteria > Hyphomicrobiales > Nitrobacteraceae > Bradyrhizobium > Bradyrhizobium ferriligni. The sequence continues at coordinate 28,211 of NZ_JBXEJO010000094.1, read as the reverse complement.
GTCACAGGCTCGTTCAGGCCGCCTTAAACGCTGTCGAGGACAAAACGACCTAATGTTTCGTCGTGACAGGCAGTTTTGTAACATTGAACCCAAGATACGTCAATATGACTGACATAAATTTCTCAGGCATGGCTGCCAAGCCCGATTCGCAGGGAGACGACCAGGCTCCTGCGGCGGGGGCGCGCGACCTGCGCTGGGACATCATCGAGCTGTTGTTCTTCGCCTACCGCGACTTTGTCGGCGACGCCGACCAGGAGCTGGAGGCGTTCGGCTTCGGCCGCGCCCACCACCGCGTCATCCACTTCGTTACCCGCTATCCGGGGCTGAAGGTCGCCGACCTGCTCGACGTCCTGCGCATCACCAAGCAGTCGCTCGGGCGCGTGCTCAAGCAGCTCTTGGACGAGGGCTACATCGTGCAGAAGACCGGCAACAACGACCGCCGGCAGCGCCTGCTCTACGCCACCCCGAAGGGCGAGGCGCTGGTCGCCAAGCTGGCGGGGCTGCAGACCGACCGCATCAACCGCGCGGTCGCCGGCATCGATCCGGCCGGCGTCGAGACGGTTCGGCAATTCCTCCGCGCGATGATCGACCGCGACGATCCCGACAAGGTGCTCGAAGCGATCTTCGGCGGCGGCAAAAAAACGAGGGAGTGAGCTGGTGCAGGCTGCAACCATGATGCGCGCGCCGATCGAGCCGGCCGACGACGCGCCGCATCTTCTCTTGGTCGACGACGACCGCCGCATTCGCGACCTGTTGTCGCGCTTTCTTTCCGGCGAAGGCTATCGCGTCACGACGGCGATGAGCGCCACCGACGCACGCGCCAAGCTGCTCGGGCTGCATTTCGACTTGCTGATCCTCGACGTGATGATGCCCGGCGAGAACGGCTTCGACCTCGCCCGCTTCATCCGCAGCTCCTCGACCGTGCCGATCATCATGCTGACCGCCCGCCACGAGGCGGAAGCGCGCATCGAGGGCCTGCAGATCGGCGCCGACGATTATGTCGCCAAGCCGTTCGAGCCGCGCGAGCTCGTGCTCCGGATCGGCAATATCCTCAAGCGCACCGCGCCGCCGCAGGTCGCAGTCGTCGAGCAGATCGCGTTCGGCCCCTACATTTTCCACATCGAGCGCAGCGAACTGCGTCAGGGCGAGGAGATCATCCATCTCACCGATCGCGAGCGCGAGATGCTGCGCATCCTTGCGAGCGCGCCCGGCGAGACCGTGCCGCGCGCCGAGCTGACCTCCGGCGGCACCGTCAACGAACGCGCGGTCGACGTGCAGATCAACCGCCTGCGCCGCAAGATCGAGCACGATCCCGCCAATCCGCTGTTCCTGCAGGCGGTGCGCGGCATCGGCTATCGCCTGGTGGCCTCGCCCTGAAGCGCGATGAGATCAGGATGAATCGTCATCGCGCTTCAGATCCTTGTTTGAGCATGATCTTGCCGGAAAACCGCTGCGCAGTTTTCCGGATCATGCTGTAGAGCATCCGCATGAGCACGCTCGACTCCGGCCTGACCCTGATCAAGAACGCCTCGCAGCGCGTCTCGAAGGCGAACGGCTGGATGGGCAATGCGTTCAAGAGCTGGATGCCGACCGGCCTCTATGCCCGCGCGCTGCTGATCATGATCGTGCCGATGGTAATCCTGCAGACCGTGGTGGCGTTCGTGTTCATGGAGCGGCACTGGAACACGGTGACGCGGCGCCTGTCGGCCGCGGTGGTGTCCGATATCGCCGCGCTGATCGACGTCTACAAGAGCTACCCGCAGGACAAGGACCGCGCGCAGCTTCGCCGCATCGCCCAGAAACTGCAGCTGGTGGTCGACTTCCTTCCCGCCGGCGACATGCCGCCGCCGGGGCCGAAGCCGTTCTTCTCGCTGCTCGACCAGACGCTTTCGGTGCAGCTCGGCCGCCAGATCAGCCGTCCGTTCTGGATCGACACCGTGGGCAAGTCCAATTTGGTCGAGATCCGCGTGCAGCTCGACGATTCGGTGATGCGGATCTTCGCCCAGCGCAGCGCGGCCTACGCCTCCAATTCGGAGATCTTCATCTTCTGGATGCTCGGCACCTCGACGATCCTGTTGATCGTCGCCGTGCTGTTCCTGCGCAACCAGATCAAGCCGATCCTGCGGCTCGCGGACGCCGCCGAAAGTTTCGGCAAGGGCCGCGAGGCGCCGAACTTCCGGCCGCGCGGTGCGCGCGAGGTGCGGCGGGCGGCGCAGGCCTTCATCGAGATGAAGGCGCGCGTCGAACGTTCGATCGAGCAGCGCACCGCGATGCTCGCCGGCGTATCGCACGATCTGCGCACCATCCTGACCCGGTTCAAGCTCGAGCTTGCCCTGATCGGTGAAGGCCCCGAGATCGACGCGATGCGCAAGGACGTCGACGAGATGTCGATGATGCTGGAGGACTACCTCGCCTTCGCGCGCGGCGATTCCGGCGAGGTCGCGCAGCCGACCGACATGGCGTTGGCGCTGGAGGAATTGCGCAGCGACGCCGAACGCCACGGCCACACCGCAACCGTTGCGTTCCACGGCCTGCCCGTCGTCACGGTGAAGCCGGCCTCGTTCAAGCGCTGTCTCGCCAACCTCGTCTCCAACGCAGCGCGCCACGCCAATACGATCTCGATCACCGGCCATCGCGACCATCGCTATCTCAACGTCACGGTCGACGACGACGGACCGGGCATCCCCGCCGACATGCGCGAGGAAGTGTTCAAGCCGTTCCTGCGGCTCGACGATGCCCGCAACCAGGACGAAGGCGGCACCGGGCTCGGGCTTGCGATCGCCCGCGACATCGCCCGCTCGCATGGCGGCGATATCATGCTCAGCGAAAGCCCGATGGGCGGCCTGCGCGCCGTCGTGCGGGTGCCGGTGTAACATAGCGTTTTCGGGCGAAGCGGACGCCGGTTCGCGTGAAGACAACGCGTCCAAACAACAAATTCGAGCTACCAGCGGTAGGACAAGGTGCCGATGACCTGCCGCCGTTCGCCGGCATAACAGTAACCGGACTGGCAGGTCTGGTAGTGCGTGTCGAACAGATTGGTCGCGTTGACGCGCACCGTTGCGCCGAGGAATCGCCGGTCCAGCTTGCCGAGATCGTAATCGATCACCGCATCGAACAACGTCGTCGCCGCGTTCTGGAACGTGTTCTGGTCGTTGCCGAAGTTCGTGCCGATATAACGCACGCCGAGGCCAAGCCCGAGCCCTTCGACGGGCACGCCGGACTGGAATGTATATTTGCCAAAGGCGGCGAAGGAATTCCTCGGAATGCCGGAGAGCTCATTGCCGGTCGTGTCGGGATTGCCCTGCGTGATCACGACGTTGAGATGGGTGTAGGCGGCGGTGAGATCAAATCCCTGCTTGAGCGCCAGCTTCGCCTCGAGCTCCACGCCCTTGGATTCGACCTGCCCGGTGGCTGCCTGGAACGCCATGTCGTTCGGATCGGTGCGCAGCACATTGTCCTGCGTGATGTCGAACACCGCGGCGGTCAACAGCACCGGAATCTGCGGCATCTGGTACTTGATGCCCACTTCCTTCTGCTCGCCGGTGGTCGGCCTGAACGGCAATCCGGATGCATCGACGCCGACCTGCGGGGCGAATGCCGTCGCGTAGCTGAGATAGGGCGCAATGCCGTTGTCGAAGACGTAGCTCAGCCCCGCACGGCCGGTGAAGGCAGTCGCCTTCTGCGTTGACGGCACGCCGTCCAGACCCGCGGTCGTCGTCTGCGACACCCAGCTCTGGCGCCCGTTGAGCGTCAGAATGAAGCCTCCGAGCTTGGCCTGCTCCTGTGCATAGACACCGACCTCGTCGGTCGACTGCTTGTTGAAGATCGAGAATGCCGGTGTCGCGATCGCCTGGGCACCGTAGTTCATGGTCAGGAGATTGAGATCGGGCGCCGGCCCGTAGCCGATCTTGTCATTGTAGTAGGAGTGACCGTAGTCGACGCCGAACAGCGCCGTGTTCCTGATCGCGCCGAGCATGAACTTGGCCTCGGCCTGATTGTCGAGCGTCACCGTGTTGAAGCTGTCCAGTATCCGCCAGGCCGACCGCGACGCCAGATTGGTGCTGCTGTCGATCGAATCGATCTGGGTGTATTTCGCGTCGACGTCGACCTGGTAGAAGCGGAAGTTCTGCCGCACCGTCCACACGTCGTCGACATTGTGCTCGAACGCGTAGCCAATGCGATATTGCTTCTGATCCATCGCGCTGAACGCCGGATCATTCGAATAGATGTTGGTCAATTGTCCGTCGGGCGTGCGGAAGTTGCCGATGCTCGCGGCGGTTCGGCTCTTTTGATATTCGCTGAGGATGGTGAAGGACGTATCGGCGTCCGGCCGCCAGGTCAGCGCAGGCGCGATATAGGCGCGATCGTCGTCGTTGCCGGGGTACCAGGTCTTCGCGTCGCGCAGCAAACCGGTCAGCCGGTAGTACAGTTGATCGCTGCCGGGCACCGGACCACCGACATCGAAACTGCCCTGGTAACGGTCGTAGGTGCCGCCTTGCAGCTGCACCTCACCGAATGCCGTCAGCGGCGGCCGCTTGGTCGTGACGTCCACGATGCCTCCCGGAGAGCCGAGGCCATAGAGGCCTGAGGCGGGACCACGGAGGATCGACACGCTGTCGAGACCGTAAGGTTCGATCTTGGGAATGGCGAAGTTGCCGCCGCCCTGACGCAGGCCGTCGCGATAGATCCCCGTATAGGTCGCATCGAAGCCACGGATGTAGAAACTATCGAACCTTGGATCATAGCCGAACGCCGTGGTCGTCACGCCCGGCGTGTAGCTGACGGCGTCCTTGAGCGTCTGAACGTTGCGATCCCGAAGCTCCTTTTGCGTGACGACCGAAAGCGACTGCGGCGTTTCGATCAGCGCTGTGCTGGTCTTGGTGCCGGCCGTGCCGGCGGTCGCGACGTAACCCGTCGTCGTACCGATCGCGCCACCTGTGCCTTGCGACCGCGGAGCCTGACTCTGGGCGGGCGCCGCGGCATTGCGGCGCCGGTTCGCCGCGACCGCGCGCGAAGCCCTGGTGTTCTGGCTTGAAACGACGGCACCGCGCTTCTTTGCGGCGCCGGGTTCATCGACCGTCACTGCGGGAAGTTCGCTGACATTGTTCTGCGGAGGACTTGTCTGCGCCTGAGCGCAGGCGACGTCTGTGCCCATTGGCACAAGCACGACCGAACCGAGCAGCGCTGCATTGATCGCAGCCGTTGATCCGAGCAAGCCGCGCTTGCTCCGATACGAAACCATTCCCACCAAACAATCCCCACATTGCCTTACGCTGACATCGGTCGAGTCGCGTTTGCGACAAGGCCGGCATCGATTGGGGCGGACTTCTATCGGCGGGATGCGCGAAATTCCACACGCGCAAAATAGAATCGATGAAAGCAGAAACGAAGCGCAACACTGGAATGATTCAAGATGCGCAACACTGGAACGGTTCAAAACGACAGGTTGGCGCGTCAGGCTTTCGACTCGACGAATGCGATGCGCGTCGTCTCTCGCAGAGAGTCTCGAACGCGAGGCACGCAGCGATCATTCAATGATGTTGCATCCCGTCGACGTCATCGCGCTCCAAGGAGCGCACGAACGCGGTGAACCGTCATCCCCGCGCAAAGGCTATCGCATTTCGTGGCGGTGTGCTCGTGGCCATCCTTCGAGACGCCCGCCTCCGGCGGGCTCCTCAGGATGAGGTCTTGTTCTGCGGCACAATAGTAGACCCTCATGGTGAGGAGCGCCGCTTGCGGCGCGTCTCGAACCACGAGGCCAAGCACTTGCGCGGTCGCCAAGGGGCATATGCGATAGCCCTGGGGGTGACGGGAGGGATCGGATGGATTGCACATCGCCTCAGCGCAAGATTGCTTTGCAATTTTGTCGCGAGCTACTCGAAGTGATGGTGGTGCAAGCGGCACAGCCTCTCGGCATGCGAGGCGATGCATTCAGGCGCGGCAACAGCCGAATGCGCTACGCGCTACTTCTGCTTGGGCAGGAGGCCCTTTAGCTTTTCCATGTCCTTGACGTTCATCTTCATGCCGCCGGGCATGATGATGTCACCGGCCTTCTGGTCGCTCTTGCAGGCGCCGAGCCACTTCGCCTCGATCGTCATCGTGGTATCGCGCGAGCCGGCCGCGCCGCCCTCGGCATGCGAGGTGCTCTTCACCGTGTAGGCGGAATTGAAATCGCCGACGATCTCGGCATGGCTCTGCATCGTCATGCCGGCGACGCTGCAGACGCTGTCGCTCACATAGCCGGTCGCGGTCTTCTGGATATCCTGCTTGGAGCAGACTTCCTTGGCCATCGGCGAGGCCGCCGCGCTCATCTCCTTGTCGGTGGTCTCGTCGGTGCAGTGCTGCATGGTGATTTCCGGCATCGGCCCGCCGGTGCGCACCATTTTCATCTCCCACAGACCGGCCTTGCGGATCGGCAGGTCGACGGCACTTGCGGCGCCAGCGGACAGGACAAGGCACACAGCCGAACCAAGCAAGGCAAGCTGTCGGGTCATGCGGTCGGCTCCCGGCTGAACGATCGAAAGATTTGAAGCGCGCTCAGTAGAGCGTGCGCAGCGGCCTCTGGGCTGCGCCATAGGGCACCCAGCGACAGGCGAAAGAGATGTAGCCGCCCGGATAGTTCTGCATCGCAAGGAACTTGACCACCTTGCCGTAGGAGGCGCAGTGATCGACGGCGAGCTGCCGGGCGTCGGCCTGGGTCGCCAGCGTATAGGCGATGATACCGCCGGTATCATTGCCCTTGAACGGCGGCACCGGCTGCATCCAGTCGGCCCGCGCCGGCACAACGGCCAGCATCCCGCAAACGGCAACCAGGCACGCGGCCAATTTCCTTCGCATCGCAGACTCCATTTCGCTTCGAGCCAACATAGAGTGCGCCGGCGACCGTGAAAAGAACGAGCCGGGTCCCCAAAGTGGACTTCTCCGCAGGTGTTGCCGCGCTGCACTTGACCTTGCCGGGGCTTCGCGGCACCGTCCGCGGCATCGGATAATCGGGTGGATTCCCATGCGCAACCTGTTCAGCTCCCGCAATAAACTCGGCCGCAAGCTCGGCCTCGGCACCGCACTCGTGGTCGGCACGCTGGCGTTCGGGGGCACGGCCCAGGCCGCCAATCCGCTCGAAATGAACTTTTGGCTGTCCGGCCCGCGCTATGACGGCAATGTGGCCCCATGCGAGAAGGCCCTGACGGTCATCAGCACGCAATTCCAGGAAAAGGAAGCCACCTTCTGGAATTCGCCGCTCGTGATCACCGGCTTCAACGGGATTCACGAAACCGCCTTCCGTCCCTGGCAGTCCGACAATATTCCGCGCCGCTATTGCAGCGGCGAGGCGATGCTGAGCGATGGCAAGGTGCGCAAGGTGCACTATTCGATCATCGAGGACGGCGGCTTTGCCAGCATCAATCAGGGCGTCGAATGGTGCGTCGCGGGGCTCGACCGCAACTGGGCCTATAACCCGTCCTGCAAGGCCGCCCGGCCCTGATCTCCGACCAGACTGCTAAAGCAGAAGCCGCCGCCATTTGGACGGCGGCTTTTTGTTCTTGAAATGTTCTCGCGGCCTGCTAGGCTCTGGGCGGTCGAGTGAGGGGAGCGTTTGATGCCTCGGTTGGACACAATTTCCCGATTTTTGATTTCGGTTGCCATTATTCTGTGCAGTGCGGTTGGGGCCTCGGCCCAGGATCGCCGCCAGAATGCGCCCGGTGAGTTCGATTTCTATGTACTGTCGCTGTCGTGGTCGCCCTCGTTCTGCGAGGCGGCGAGCGAGCGCGGCAACAACGGCCGCGGCACGCAGGCGCAGTGCGGCGGACGGCCCTATTCCTTCGTGGTGCACGGCCTGTGGCCGCAATATGAGCGGGGCTTTCCGGAATACTGCCAGCGGCCCTCGCCGCGACTCGCCCGCAGCATCATGAGCTCGATGCTCGACCTGATGCCGGCGCCCGGGCTGATCTACAATGAGTGGGACAAGCACGGCACCTGCTCCGGTCTCGGCGAACGCGCCTATTTCGAAGCCATCCGCAAGGCCCGCGCCACGGTGAAGATCCCCGAGGAATTCCTGCAATTGTCGGAGCCGAAGACGGTCGCGCCCGACGAGCTGGAGGCGGCGTTCATCAAGGTCAATCCGGGCCTCAGCAACTCCGCAATCTCGGTGACCTGCGACAGCAAGCGGCTCAGCGAGGTGCGGATCTGCCTCAGCAAGGATCTGCAATTCCGCTCCTGCGAGGAAATCGATCGCCGCGCCTGCCGCCGCGATCAGGTGCTGATGCCGCCGGTTCGCGGCGGCTGAAACTCTCTGCGTCATGGCCGGCGGACCTGCGCCGCGCGTCGTCGCGCAAAACGTCCCGGCCACCTGCGCCATCGCGAAACAAGCAAGATAAGGTGCAGATGCCCGGGAGCCGGCTACGCCAAGCCTTCGCCGAGCTCGGATGTTAACCCCGCCGAAGCTTTAGCGAAGGCCGGGACAAGCCCGGGCATGACGAGTACAACATGCGCGACCCTTTGGGAGCGCAGCACGATCATCACATGAACTACCGTCACGCCTTTCATGCCGGCAGCTTTGCCGACGTCATCAAGCACATCGTGCTGGTGCGCATGCTCACCTATCTGCAGGACAAGCAGGCGCCGTTCCGCGTCATCGACACCCATGCCGGCGCCGGCCTCTATGATTTGACGTCGAGCGAAGCGCAGCGCGGCGGCGAATGGCTCACCGGCATCGCGCGGCTGATGCAGGCGCGGCTCTCCGACAAGGCGTTGCCGCTGATCGCGCCCTATCTCGACATCATCAGGGCATTCAATCCGAGAGGCGAGCTGAAAGCCTATCCTGGTTCGCCGTTGATCGCGCGGGCGCTGCTGCGTCCGCAAGATCGCCTCACCGCCTGCGAGATCGAACCGACGGCGCGCAAACAACTGATCGACGCCTTGCGACGCGACGCGCAAGCGCGCGTCGTCGATCTCGACGGCTGGATGGCGCTGCCTGCATTCTTGCCGCCGAACGAGCGGCGCGGCCTGGTGCTGATCGATCCGCCGTTCGAAGCGAAGGACGAGTTCGAGCGGCTGGCCAGTGCTTTCACGGAAGCATTCGCGAAGTGGCCGACCGGCACGTATCTTTTGTGGTACCCCGTAAAAACCCGGAGAGCCACCGATGAGTTAGCGCGCAGTGTGGCCGCTGCAGCAGCAGCGAGTCGGCCCGCCGGCAAATGCCTGCGTTTGGAATTCAGTGTGGCACCGCAAGAAGCAGGCGCAGGCCTCGTTTCCACAGGGCTTTTGCTGGTGAATCCGCCGTGGACGCTGGCGAATGAGTTGAAGATCATCCTGCCCGAACTCGAGAGGCCGCTCGGTCAAGGCGGTGCGGGACGCTTCAGACTCGAGACGCCTAAACCTTGATCGATAGCTCCTACTGAAAAGTTCAATTTTGAGCATAGGCAATTTGCGCGGAACCGTATTATGCTCATCCTGTTACGACTGGCTTTACGTTCCGCTTCCGCGAATGGTTGCGGCGGAGTGACAAGGCCGAAATAAATCCAGGCAGACCGGCGGCGTGACGCCGGCCTGTTCAGGTGGCCAAGCTTCCGACAAGCGAATGTCGGTCAACCGCTACGCGGCGTGCGCGTAGCGGTGGAGCAATACGGGGGAGGAGTTTCCCGATGGCCATGACTGGGACAGTCAAGTTCTTCAACGGAGAGCGTGGCTACGGCTTCATCAAGCCTGATGATGGCGGCCGCGATGTGTTCGTTCACATCACAGCTGTCGAGCGTGCCGGATTGAAGGACCTGACTGAAGGACAACGCATTACGTTCGAGGTTGAGCCCGACAAGAAGGGCAAGGGCCCGAAGGCGGTCAACCTGGTGGTCTCATGAGCGCTCGCGATGCGCGGCTCGTGATGAACGCCGAATGAGGCGTTGCGTGTGAGTTGACCGCCGAGCGCGCGGCTGGCGTGCTCTGGATGACCACCTGCATGATGCGGACGCGACTGGCGGTGCCGCATATCCCACACGTGCGGCCCACCGATTGGATTCGCGGACGCCGCGGCGTGCATGCCGCCATGCGCGACGTTGAGATCATCAACACAAAGAAAAACCCGGCCGCGCAAGGCGCGGCCGGGAGTTGATGGTCGACGTTTTCTTGTTCTCAAAAGTGATAGTTGATGCCGGCGCGAACCAGGCTGAAGCTGTAGCCGTTCGACACGCCACCGGTGATCGTGAAATTGCTGTTGGCAAGGTCGACGTAGAGATATTCGATCTTGGCGCTCCAGTGCGGGGCAAAGCCCATTTCGGCGCCAGCACCGACGGTGAAGCCCGCATTGGTGTGGCTCTCCGTGATACCGAACGTCTCGCCGCGCAGTTCGCCGAAGGCGAGACCGCCGGTCGCGTAGAACAGCACGTTGTTGACCGCATAGCCGGCGCGGCCGCGCACCGTGCCGAACCACGGATTGGAGAACTTCCACGGCGCGAACCGGTCGTCGGCCGTGGTGCCCTGGATATCGGCCTCGATACCGAACACCCAGGGTGAGCCGTTCTGGAAGTTGTAGCCGGCCTGCACACCGCCGACGAAACCGGACGGCTTGGTCGGGTTGTTCTCGACCGAGCCCCAGCCATAGCCGACATTGCCGCCAAGATAGGGGCCGGCCCAGCTATAGGCATTGAGCGGCTGATAGACGGTATAGGGCGATCCGTAGTTGAGGTCGGCCGACGCCGCCGAGGTCGTCCAGCCTGCAACGATCAGTGCCAGCGCACGCGCGACAAACCGGGTCATTGGTACTCTCCACCACGCAACAGCCGCAGCCCGCCGGCCAGGCCGGCGTGGTTACGGAATTCCACTTTTTTCGCTAAGGTTTATCGAGAGTTTTAAGTTAAAGGGCTGTTAAGCCCGGTTACCGGCCCGCTCATCAGTCTTAACAAGGTGTTACACACCCCCTCCGGGCATCCGCGCGGCGCCGGTAACCTCCTGCAATCGAGGTGGTTTTCTTGGTGCCGTCAACGCTGGCGACCGGTCGCCCAAGCACTTAGTTTACGGCCCATGGTTCACGATTCTCCCGAGCGTCCGACGCCGGCCCCCAAAGCTGATCCCCAGGCCGACTCCAAGGCTGATCCCAAGCCACGGCGCGGTTCAAAGTCCGACCTGCCGCAGGACGATCTGACGCTCGATACAAGCGACGTCGATCCCGAAACCTCCGCCGCCGAGGAGGAGGACGAGGCACGCCTGCCCGAGGCTTCGGAGGACGCCGCCGAGGCGGTCGCCGAGGGCACGCTCTCGGTCGGGCATGCCGCGATCGAGAACGCGGTCCGCCTCGCCCCGACCTCGCCCGGCGTCTATCGCATGCTCAACGCCGCCAACGACGTGCTCTATGTCGGCAAGGCGAAGAACGTCAAAAAGCGGCTGTCGTCCTATGCGCGGGCCAACGCGCCGCTGCCGGCGCGCATCCTGCGCATGATCGCGGCGACCACGCAGGTCGAGATCGTCTCGACCATGACCGAGACCGAGGCGCTGCTGCTCGAAGCCAATCTGATCAAGCAGCTCCGTCCGCGCTTCAATGTGCAGCTGCGCGACGACAAGTCGTTTCCCTATATTCTGATATCAGGCGACCATTGGGCGCCGCAGATCCTCAAGCATCGCGGCGCGCAGTCGCGGCCGGGGCGCTATTTCGGCCCGTTCGCCAACGCAGGCGCCGTCAACCGCACCATCACGGCGCTGCAGCGCGCGTTCCTGATCCGCTCATGCACCGACGGCTTCTTCGAAAGCCGCAGCCGCCCCTGCCTGCTCTATCAGATCAAGCGCTGCGCCGGCCCCTGCACGCGCGAGATCGATTTCCCCGGCTATAGCGAACTGGTGCGCGAGGCGACCGAATTCCTCTCCGGCCGCAGCCATGCCGTGAAGGAGCTGCTCGCGGCCGAGATGGAGAAGGCGTCCGGCGAGCTCGAGTTCGAAACCGCGGCGCTGTACCGCGACCGTCTCGCGGCGCTGTCGGCGATCCAGTCGCAGCAGGGCATCAATCCGCGCACGGTCGAAGAGGCCGATGTGTTCGCGATCCACCAGGAGGGCGGCTATTCCTGCGTCGAGGTGTTCTTCTTCCGCACCGGCCAGAACTGGGGCAACCGCGCCTATTTCCCGAAGGCCGAGAAGAGCTTCACGCCCGAGGAGGTGCTGTCCTCGTTCCTCGCGCAATTCTACGACGACAAGCCGCCGCCGAAGCTGATCCTGCTGTCGCACGAGATCGAGGAAGGCGCGCTGCTCGCCGACGCGCTGTCGGTCAAGGCCGGATCCAAGGTCGAGGTCTCCGTGCCGAAGCGCGGCGAGAAGAAGGAGCTGATCGGCCACGCGCTCACCAACGCGCGCGAGGCGCTTGGCCGCAAGCTCGCCGATACCGCGACGCAAAGCCGGCTGCTGGAGGGCATGGTCTCGACGCTCGGCCTGCCGCACACACCCAAGCGGATCGAGGTCTACGACAACAGCCACATCCAGGGCACCAACGCGGTCGGCGCGATGATCGTGGCGGGACCCGACGGGTTCATGAAAAACCAGTACCGCAAGTTCAACATCAAGTCCGAAGGGCTGACGCCCGGCGACGATTACGGAATGATGCGCGAGGTGCTGGAACGCCGCTTCAAGCGATTGCTGAAACCGCCGGAGGGCGAGGCCGCGGCCAAGACGAAAGCGGATGACGATTCGTTCCCGCAATGGCCCGACCTCGTCATCATCGACGGCGGCCGCGGTCAGCTCAACGCGGTCCGGGAGATTTTCCAGAATCTCGGGCTGACCGAGGTCTCGCTGATGGCAGTTGCCAAGGGTCCGGAGCGCGATGCCGGGCGCGAAACCCTGTTCATGCCCGACCGCGAGGCCATCAAGCTGGAGCCGCGGGACCCGGTGCTCTATTTCATCCAACGGCTGCGCGACGAGGCCCATCGCTTCGTGATCGGCTCGCACCGCAAGCTGCGCAAGAAAGACATCCGCGAGGCCGGCCTGCAGGAGATCCCGGGCATCGGCCCGTCCCGCAAGCGTGCCTTGCTGCACCACTTCGGAACGCTCAAGGAGATCGAGCGGGCCTCGATCGCCGACCTCGGCAAGGTTCCCGGCGTCAGCGCCGAGAGCGCCCGCAAGATTTTCGAGTTTTTCCACGCCCAGCCGGGTTAAACCAAAGGCGAGTCATCAGGGCGTCGCCTGCGACAGGGCATCTAGGGCATGATGCGAAAAAGTGTGAGGCAGTTATCCGAAAAGATCATGCTTAAACAACGAGCTAAGGCGCTATGACGATCCAGCGCAATCTGGTCGCGCCTGACGCGTCCGCACGGTTGACCTTCTCGCTTCAGCGGTATTGGTAGAACGGATGAACATCGCCACGACCCGGGGACAGACCAAGACCATGTCCCTCCCGAATATCCTGACCTACGCCCGGATCGCCGCGATCCCGGTGGTGATCGGCTGCGTCTACTGGCAATCGATCCTGGACGGCCCGTTGTGGCTGCGCTGGGTGGCGCTGGCCGTGTTCATTGCAGCGGGGATCACCGACTATCTCGACGGCTATTATGCCCGGATGTGGGACCAGCAGTCCGCCTTCGGCCGGATGCTCGATCCGATCGCCGACAAGCTGCTGGTCGCCTCGAGCCTTCTGATGCTGGCCGCCGACAATTCGATCCATGGCTGGACGCTGTGGGCGGCGATCGTGATCCTGTGCCGCGAGATCCTGGTCTCGGGCCTGCGCGAATATCTCGCAGGCTTGCGGGTCAGCGTTCCCGTCACCAAGCTGGCGAAATGGAAGACGACGATCCAGCTGGTGGCGATCGGCTTTCTGATCGCCGGCGAAGCGGGCGAGCAGGTTTTCCCGGCCACCACCCTGATCGGCATCGTGCTGCTGTGGATGTCGGCGATCTTCACGATCTACACCGGCTGGGATTATTTCCGTGCCGGCATCCATCACCTCATCAAGGAGGATGAGGGATGAAGCTGAAATATTTCGCCTGGGTGCGTGAACGCATCGGCAAGGCTGAAGAGATCGTCGAGCCGCCGGCCGAGGTGCGCACCGTCGGCGACCTGATCGGCTGGCTTGCCGCGCGCGACGATGCCTACGCGTATGCCTTCGAGAAGCCGACGGTGATCCGCGCCGCGATCGACCACGCCCATGTCAAATCGGACGCGGCGATCTCCGGCGCCCGCGAGATCGCGTTCTTTCCGCCGATGACCGGCGGCTAGATCCCGACATGACCGTCGCAGCGACCATCCGTATCCAGCAAGCCGACTTCGACGTCGCGCAGGAGATCGCGGCCTTGAGCAAGGGCCGCACCGATGTCGGCGCGGTCGTCAGCTTCAGCGGCATCTGCCGCGGCAGCGAGCAAGGCGAGCCGATCGCGGCGCTGACGCTCGAACATTATCCGGGCATGGCGGAAGCCGAGATCGCGCGCCACGCCGACGAGGCGCTGTCGCGCTGGCCGTTGCAGGGCCTCACCATCATCCATCGTTTCGGCCGCATCACGCCGGGCGAGAACATCGTGCTGGTCGTGACCGCCTCGGCGCACCGGCAGGCCGCGTTCGAGGCCGCCGAGTTCCTGATGGACTATCTGAAGACCAACGCACCGTTCTGGAAGCGCGAGGAAAGCGCGCGCGGCGCGAGCTGGGTCGAGGCGCAGGACCACGACGACGCGGCCGCCGCGCGCTGGACCAAATCCTGATGGCCAAGCGCAGCAAAGTGCCGGAGAGGCGCAGCCCCGCCGTGCCGAAAGCGCCGAAAGTCGGTGCCGGCGAGCTTCACACCCTGTTCGATTTCCTGCGCTATGCCGTGAGCCGTTTCAACGCGGCCAAGCTCGTGTTCGCGCACGGCACCACCGATCCGGTGGCCGAAGCCGCGTTCCTGATCTGCGAGACGCTGCACCTACATCCCGACCAGTTCGAGAATTTTGCCACCGCGCGCGTCACGATTGCCGAGGGCAAGCAGATCCTCGACCTGATCGAGCGCCGGATCGCGACGCGGAAGCCGGCCGCCTATCTCGTCAACAAGGTCTATATGCGCGGCCTGCCGTTCTATGTCGACGAGCGCACCATCGTGCCGCGCTCCTTCATCGGTGAATTGCTGGATTCGCATTTCGGCGGCGACGAGGACGGCACCTCATTGATCGGCGATCCCGAGGAGGTCGAACGCGTGCTCGACCTCTGCACCGGCTCCGGATGCCTTGCGATTTTGGCGGCCCGGCATTTTCCCAACGCCGCGGTTGACGCGGTCGATATTTCAAAGGATGCGCTGGAGGTCGCCGCGCGCAACGTCGCCGACCACGGCCTCGACGATCGCCTGACGCTCCATCGCGGCGACCTGTTCAAGCCGCTCGGCGACAGCAGATACGATCTCATCATCTCGAACCCGCCCTATGTCGACGCCGAAGGCATGGCGGCGCTGCCGCGCGAGTGCCGTGCCGAGCCGAAGATCGCGTTCGACGGCGGCGCCGACGGGCTCGACATCGTCCGCCGCCTGCTCGATGAGGCGAGGCAACATCTGACCCCGCAGGGCGGCCTGCTCTGCGAGATCGGCCGCGGCCGCGGCAATCTCGAGGCCGCCTATCCGAACCTGCCGCTGCTCTGGCTCGACACCGAGGACTCCGAGGGCGAGGTGTTCTGGATCGCTGCCGCGGACCTCTGACCGGCGTGCCGCCGCCGGCTCCGGCGAATTAAGGGGCCGATCCGGGCGAAACGAAAATCGTGTGCAGTTCCAGCCGGTTCCGAAGATCGCTGGCCCGTCGAATCAACAATGGTGCTAAGGTCGCGGTCCGGGGACGTTCGGACAGAGGGCGCGGGCGCGCGACATGATTCGCATTTCGACGATCTTCATCGCCATTTGCATGGTGCTGCTCGCAGCCTCGCTCGGCTTCGTGCTGTATTCGGTGGCGGGCATCAGCGGATCGGAATCGGCGATCGTGGCGCTCACCGCCCTCACCTGCCTGATCCTCTACAACGCGGTCTCGATGCGGCTGCGCGACCGCAGCGATGTCGGCGGCCAGATCGCGGATCTGTCGCGCGGCACCGCCGACCTTGCCCGCCAGGTCGCCGAGTTCGGCCGCCGGCTGGCCGCAGTCGAGGGCCGCGTCGCCTCGGCCAACTCGACCGGCGCCGACCGAATGCAGGGGATGGCCGGCGAGATCAGCGAGCTCGGCGGACTGGTGCGGCAGCTTGCGGCATCCGTCGCGCATCATGAGGATCTGCTGGCGGCGGCTCCGGCGGTGCAGCCGGTCGCCTCCCCGCGCGACGATGTGCTGCAACGGGTCGCGCCGGCGCCGACCGTCGTGGTTGCGCCTCCGCCGACACCTGCGGCTCCGCCGGAGGTCTCGCGCAGCCAGACCCAGCTGATCGGCGCGATCAGGCAGGCCATCGACGAGAACCGCCTCGACATCTACCTGCAACCGATGGTGACGCTGCCGCAGCGCAAGGTGCGCTACTACGAGGCGGTGACGCGGCTGCGCGACGAGCGCGACCAGGTGCTGGCCGCCGAGGATTTCATCGAGGCGGCCGAGGCCGGCGGCCTGATCGGCCGCATCGATCACATGGTGATGCTTCGCTGCGTCCAGGTGCTGCGCCGCCTGATGATCCGCAGCAAGGATGTCGGCGTGTTCTGCAACGTCTCGGCGGCGACGCTGTCCAACCCGGCGCATTTCACCCAATGTCTCGACTTCCTCGAGGCCAACCGCGCGCTGGCGCCGTCCTTCGTGCTCGAGTTCAAGCAGGCGACCTTCCGCAATCTCGGCCCGGTCGAGAGCGAGAATCTCTCGGCGCTGGCGCAGCGCGGCTACCGGTTCTCGATCGACCATGTCAGCGACCTTCGCCTCGAGCCGCGCGAGCTCGCCGATCGCGGCGTCCGCTTCATCAAGGTGCCGGCGGCGCTGCTGCTCGACGCCAGGCAGATCGCGACCACCGATATCCATCCTTCCGATCTGTCCGACCTGCTCGGCCGCTACGGCATCGACCTGATCGCGGAGCGGATCGAGGGCGAACGCTCGGTGGTCGACCTGCTCGACTACGATGTCCGGTTCGGCCAGGGGTTCCTGTTCGCGCCGCCGCGGCCGTTGCGGCCGGAGGGGGCATCTGCTACCGCCGAGGCTCCGCAGACCAACCCCCAGGATCTTAATGGCGCCAGCACTTCAGCCCCTGTCTCCAGCCCCGCAGCTCCGCCGCGCGCAACCGGCAGCGCCGCGCTGGCGCGCCGCGCCCTCGGTCCAAACTAGCCGGCAATTCGCATCATGACCTCGCTGCGTTACGTAGAGCGGCTGCGCGATCTCATTGGCGGCGTCGACGTCGTGCTGTCGGACATCTGGGGCGTCGTGCACAACGGGCTCGAGTCCTTTCCCGAGGCCTGCGAGGCACTGCACACATTCCGCCAGCAAGGCGGCACGGTCATCCTGATCACCAACGCGCCGCGGCCGGCCGATTCCGTGCAGCGCCAGCTGCGCAAGCTCGGCGTCGCCGACGAGACCTATGATGCGATCGTCTCCTCGGGAGACCTGACGCGCCACTTCGTGGCCGATCATCCCGGCCAGAAGATCTTCTGGATCGGCCCGGAGCGCGACAGCTCGATCCACCGCGGCCTCGACGCCACGCTGGTGCCGCTGGAGCAGGCCGACTACATCATCTGCACCGGCCTGTTCGACGACGAGACCGAGTCGGCCGAAGATTACCGCGACACGCTGCTGAAGGCGCTCGAGCGCAAGCTCACGCTGGTCTGCGCCAATCCCGATATCGTGGTCGAGCGCGGCGACCGGCTGATCTATTGCGCCGGCGCGGTCGCCGAACTCTATCGCGAGCTCGGCGGCGAAGTGATCTTCTACGGCAAGCCGCACCGGCCGATCTATGAGCGCGCCATGGCGCTGGCGACCGAGCGCCGCGGGCGTCCGACCGAGCTCAGCCGCGTGCTCGCGATCGGCGATTCCGTGCGCACCGATCTCACCGGCGCCCATGGCTTCGGCATCGATCTCCTGTTCGTCACCCGCGGCATCCATTCCGAACAGTTCGAGGGCATCGAGCAACTCGATGCGGCCTCGATCAAGGAATTGTTCGGCCATCCGCCGCGCGCGCTGATGCGCGAGCTGAAGTGGTAGCGGAAGCAACCCATCGCAGGGGCGCGCCGCCAAAATATCGAAAACAACCCCATGCAAAGGAGCCCGCGGCAGCCGACGTTCGACCAGCCAACTTGACACGTCAGGCAACTCAGGGATATTCTTCTAATATTCCGAAATCGTGCAATCCGCGTCATGCTTTAGCCCCGTCATCCTGAGGAGCGCGCTCTTGCGCGCGTCTCGAAGGATGCACGGCCACCAGCCGGGCCGTCGACCCTTCGAGACGCCGCTTCGCGGCCCTCAGGGTGACGGTGAGGCGGCGCTGGTCATTCGCTAGCGCGCGATGAGATGAGGATGAATCGTGATGGGATGTCGGGCGGTTACGCCGTCGCCATGTCCGGGAAGACCGCCTCGATCTTGGTCTTCAGCGTGGCCGCATTGAACGGCTTGACGATGTAGTTGTTCACGCCGGCCTTCTTGGCCGCAATCACGTTCTCGGTCTTGGATTCCGCCGTGATCATGATGAAGGGCGTGGTCGCAAGGTTGGGATCGGCGCGGACTTCCTTGAGCAGGTCGTAGCCGGTCATCGGCTCCATGTTCCAGTCGGAAATCACCAGGCCATACTTCTTGCCGCGCATCTTGTTCAGCGCTGCGGAGCCGTCGGAGGCATCGTCGATATTTTCGAATCCAAGCTGCTTGAGAAGATTCCGGATGATGCGGATCATGGTGCTGTAATCATCAACCACCAGAACCGGCATGGACAAATCAACCGCCATCTTTCCCCCCAAAACGACAAACGCAACTTGGCTTCTGCACAAACGCAGCTTTCCGCCAACGACTAACAGCAGGCGTTAAACAGCGCGTTAACCGGCTGAATCCGGATTGTTACGGATTTGACGCGATTTTCGTTAGCCTTGACTTCCACGCCGCCGCCGCGTCACGGTCCGGCCCGCACCAATCATGCTTAAGAATCCTTGAAGAATACCGCTCATGAGCACCGGCTTTACCGTTATCCGCGACAACACCCCCGCAAGCGCCATTCCGAAAGGCGCCGTGGTCGCAATGGGGAATTTCGATGGCGTCCACCTCGGTCACCGCGCCGTGATCGGCGCGGCGCTTGCGATGGGCAGAGCACACGGCGTGCCCGCGCTCGCCGTGACCTTCGAGCCGCATCCGCGCAGCTTCTTCAGCCCGAACACCCCGCAATTCCGTCTCACGGACGAGACCAACAAGCTGCGGCTGCTCGCGGCCACCGGGCTCGCCGGTGCCGTCGTGATGACGTTCGACAAGGCGCGCGCCGGGACCTCGGCACAGGATTTCATTCACCACGACCTGATCGGCCGGCTCGGCATCAGCGGGATCGCAGTCGGTTACGACTTCCATTTCGGCAAGGGCCGGGTCGGCTCGCCGAGCCTCCTGGTCAGCGAAGCGCCGCGGCTCGGTATCGAGGTCGATGTGCAGGCGCATGTCGACATCGAGGAACGCCCGGTTTCCTCCAGCGCCATCCGCATGGCGCTCGCCGAGGGCGAGATCGCGGATGCGACCACGATGCTGGGCGGACCGTGGTTCGTCACCGGCAAGGTGATCCACGGCGAGAAGCGCGGCCGAGATCTCGGTTACCCCACCGCCAATATCCGCCTCGACAAGCATTGCGGCTTGAAGCACGGCATCTACGCGGTGCGGGTCGGCAAGGGCTCGCAACGGTTCGACGGTGTCGCAAGCTTCGGGCGCCGGCCGACCTTCGATAACGGCGCGCCGCTGCTCGAAGTGTTCCTGTTCGACTTCAAGGGCGATCTGTACGACGCGGTGCTTGATGTCGCATTCATCGGTTTCATTCGCGAAGAGCTGAAATTCGACACCATCGAGGCGTTGATACGCCAGATGGATGACGACAGCGCCAAGGCGCGCGCGGTACTTGCCGCAGCACCCGACGCGTTCCCGCAGCTCGGAGCGATTGGTTGAACAGGACTGAAAAGCAAAAAATGCTGGCGGGCGAGCTGTATCGCCCGGATGCAGAGCTCGCCGCCGACCATACCGCGGCGGAACAATGGATGGCGCGCTACAACGCGTCGGGCGCATCGTCCGCGGCCGAGCTGCACGCGCTGCTCGGCGAGCGCTTCCGCAAGGTCGGCAAGGACGCCGTGATCCGGCCGCCGTTCTTCTGCGACTACGGCAGCAATATCAGCCTCGGCGACGGCGTGTTCCTCAACTTCAATTGCGTGATCCTCGACGTCGTCGAGGTCGTGATCGGCGATCGGACTCAGATCGGACCCGCGGTGCAGATCTATACCGCCGACCACCCGCGCGATGCCGAAACCCGCCGCGCCGGGCTGGAATTCGGCCGCCCGATCCGGATCGGCAGCGACGTCTGGATTGGCGGGGGTGCCATCATCTTGCCCGGCGTCACGATCGGCGACGGCGCCCTGGTCGGGGCCGGCAGCGTGGTCACACGGAACGTCGCCCCCGGCGCGATCGTGGCCGGAAATCCGGCCCGGGCACGGCCGGCCTGAGCCGCGCCATGCGCGGGCCGCGGGCCACCGGGGGCTTTGCGATTTCCCCGTCCGGCTGCTATGGAAACCCCATGTTTTCGCGGCGCATCATACGGATTAGCTGCCCGGCTTCCGCCTGAGCCTGAAGGCTCGGCGCAAGACCGGGACTTCGCCGTTTCACCCGCGATTGATCGCGTATCCGCGCCCGCACCTGCCAAATCAGAGCTTTCATGTCCGACAAGCCGCAAAAGACCGACGCCCAAAAGACTGACGTTAGGGACTATTCCAAGACCCTTTACCTGCCGCAGACGGAATTCCCGATGCGCGCCGGCCTGCCCCAGCGCGAGCCGGAAATCCTGAAATACTGGAACGAGATCGGCCTCTACGACAGGCTCCGCCGGGAAGCCGAGGGCCGTGCCAAATTCGTGCTGCATGACGGCCCGCCTTACGCCAACGGCAACATCCATATCGGGCACGCGCTGAACAAGATCCTCAAGGACGTCGTGACCAAGAGCCAGCAGATGCTCGGCTTCGACTCCAACTACGTGCCGGGCTGGGACTGCCACGGCCTACCGATCGAATGGAAGATCGAGGAGGAGAACTACCGCTCCAAGGGCAAGCAGAAGCCGGACTTCCGCGACTCCGCCGCGATGGTCGCGTTCCGTAGGGAATGCCGTGCCTATGCGACGCACTGGATCAACGTGCAGCGCGAGGAGTTCAAGCGGCTCGGCATCATCGGCGACTGGGATCATCCCTACCAGACGATGAGCTATCCGGCCGAAGCCCAGATCGCCCGCGAGCTGATGAAGTTCGCGGCCAACGGCACGCTCTATCGCGGCTCGAAGCCCGTGATGTGGAGCGTGGTCGAGAAGACCGCGCTGGCCGAAGCCGAGGTCGAATACGAGGACTACACCTCGGACATGGTGTGGGTAAAATTCCCGGTCACCTCGCCGGCGCACGGCGCGCTGGCCAATGCCTCGGTCGTGATCTGGACCACCACGCCGTGGACGCTGCCCGGCAACCGCGCCATCTCGTTCTCGCCGAAGATCGCCTATGGCCTCTACAAGGTGACGGATGCGCCGGCGGACAATTGGGCGAAGACCGACGATCTGTTGATCCTGGCCGACGCGCTTGCCGCCGAGGTGTTCAAGCAGGCGCGCGTCACGTCCTATGAGAAGGTCCGCGATATTCCCGGCGACACGCTGGACGCCGTGGAATGCGCCCATCCGCTGCGCGGCTTCGGTGGCGGCTACGAATTCATCGTGCCGCTGCTCGCCGGCGAGCATGTCACCGACGACACCGGCACCGGCTTCGTGCACACCGCGCCGAGCCACGGCCGCGAGGACTTCGACGTCTGGACGGCCAACACCCGCGAGCTCGATGCGCGCGGCATCCCGACGGCGATCCCGTATACGGTCGACGAGAACGGCGCGTTTACCGCGCAGGCTCCGGGCTTCACCGGCAAACGCGTGCTCAACGACAAGGGCGAGAAGGGCGATGCCAACGAGGCCGTGATCAAGGCGCTGATCGAGGCCGGCAAGCTGCTCGCGCGCGGCCGCCTCAAGCATCAGTATCCGCACTCCTGGCGCTCCAAGAAGCCGGTGATCTTCCGCAACACGCCGCAATGGTTCATCGCGATGGACAAGGACATCGCCGAGAACGGCCATGCGAAGAAGGGCGACACGCTGCGCGCGCGCGCGCTGCACGCGATCTCGGTCACGCAATGGGTGCCGCCGGCCGGCGAGAACCGCATCAACGGCATGATCGCCAACCGTCCCGACTGGGTGATCTCGCGCCAGCGCGCCTGGGGCGTGCCGATCGCCGTGTTCGTGCGCGAGAACAGCGACGGTTCGGCCGAGATCCTGCAGGACGAGGTCGTCAACCAGCGCATCACCGAGGCGTTTATGGAGGAAGGCGCCGACGCCTGGTACAGGGACGGCGCCCGCGAGCGTTTCCTCGGGTCACGCGCGTCCGAGAACTGGAAGAAGGTCGACGACATCTGCGACGTCTGGTTCGATTCCGGCTCCACGCACGCCTTCGTGCTGGAAGACCGCCAGAATTTCCCGCAGCTCGGCAACATCGTCCGCAAGGTCGATGGCGGCGACGACACCGTGATGTATCTCGAAGGCAGCGACCAGCATCGCGGCTGGTTCCACTCGTCGCTCTTGGAAAGCGCCGGCACGCGCGGCCGCGCGCCCTACGACATCGTGCTCACCCACGGCTTCACGCTCGACGAGAACGGCCGCAAGATGTCGAAATCGCTCGGCAACACCGTCGAGCCGCAGAAGGTGATCAAGGATTCCGGCGCGGACATCCTGCGCCTGTGGGTGTGCGCCACCGACTATGCCGACGACCAGCGCATCGGCCCGGAGATCCTCAAGAACACCATCGAGACCTACCGCAAGCTGCGCAACTCGATCCGCTGGATGCTCGGCACGCTGCATCATTTCAAGCCGAGCGAGAAGGTCGCCTTTGCCGAGATGCCCGAGCTCGAGCGGCTGATGCTGCACGAGCTCGCCGGCCACGCCGAGACCATCCGCAAGGCCTATGCCGACTTCGACTACAAGACCGTGGTCGCAAGCCTCGCGGCGTTCATGAACTCCGAGCTGTCGGCGTTCTACTTCGACATCCGCAAGGACACGCTCTATTGCGATCCGCCGTCCTCGGTGGCGCGCAAGGCGGCGCTGACCACGATCGACCTGCTCTGCGACGCGATCCTGAAATGGCTGGCGCCGATCGTCAGCTTCACGACCGACGAGGCCTGGCGGATGTATCGGCCGAACGCCGAGCCTTCGGTGCATCTGACGTTGTTCCCCGAAGGTCTCGAGCAGTTCCGCGACGACGCGCTTGCCGCGAAATGGGAGACGATCCGAAACGTTCGCCGCGTCGTCACCGGCGCGCTCGAACTCGAACGCGCCGCCAAGCGGATCGGCTCCTCGCTCGAGGCATCGCCGGTGATCTACGTCGCCGACAGACAGATGCTGGCCACATTGTTCGACATCGATCTCGCCGAAGTCTGCATCACCTCGAACTACGAGGTGCGCGAGGGTGAGGCGCCGGCGAACGCCTTCCGCCTCGATGCCGTGCCTGGCGTTGCGGTCGTGGTCGAGAAGGCGGTCGGCACCAAATGCGCCCGTTCGTGGAAGATCCTGCCGACGGTGGGCGAGGACCCCGAATATCCCGACGTCTCGCCGCGCGACGCGCAAGCGCTGCGCGAATGGAAGGCGCTGGGGGTCGGCATCTAGCTCCCCGTCGTCCCTGCCTAGTGCGCAATTGCGCACGGGAGCAGGGACCCATAACCACCGCTGTCTGGAATGGACGAGGATTGATGACCACGAGTCATTCAAACAACACCCGGCACGGGGTATGGGTCCCTGCTTTCGCAGGGACGACACCTTTGGTGGCCGACAGATGAGCTCGCCCCTTCGCGCCGGTGTGCTTGCGGCGGTGATCACGCTGATCGCCGACCAGGCCTCCAAGCTCTGGCTGCTCCACGTCCTGGATATCGCGCGTCACGCCCCGGTGCGGGTGACGCCGTTCTTCGACCTGGTGCTCGCCTGGAATCCAGGGATCAGTTTCGGCTGGTTCCAGAGCGAGACCCCGGCGGCCCAGATCCTGCTGATGGTGATCAAGGCCGCGGCCGTGATCGCGCTGGCGATCTGGATGGCGCGGTCGCGGACCTGGCTCGCGACGGTGTCGCTCGGCCTGATCATCGGCGGCGCCATCGGGAACGGCATCGACCGCTTCGCCTATGGCGCGGTGGTCGATTTTGCCCTGCTTCATGCCGAGATCGGGGGAAAAACCTTCAATTGGTACATCTTCAACCTTGCCGATGTAGCCATCGTTGCTGGCGTGGCAGCCCTATTGTATGATTCCGTGGTGGGGACCCCCGCCGTAAAAGCGCCCTGATCCCGGCCGATACGAGCCGGTCAGCGGTCGACACCTGCTCAAGCGGAACTGTGCCTAAGCCAGTGATCGCTTTGGCGAATTTTGAGATGGGAATGGCGCGATGCGCAACACCAAAGCCCGCGGTTACCTGATCGAGACGTCCCGGCTGTCGCTGATGCGCGGCCTGCGCCTGGCGTTCGTCGCAGCCGGGATCGGCCTTGTCATGACGGCCGGCCCGGTGCGCGCCGGCGACGATGAGGATGACGGCGACGACGGCCTGACCTTCGAAGAGCGGATCGTCGACAATCTGATGACCGGGCTCGGCGCCAAGAGCGCGGCCAGCAAGGGCATCGACTACCGCGAGCGCTCGCCGCTGGTGGTGCCGCCCAAGCTCGATTTGCCCCCGCCGGCATCGACCGCCCAGGTCAACGCGCCGAACTGGCCGAAGGACCCCGATATCGCCGCGCGCAAGGCTGCGATCGCGGCGCGCAAGAAGGAAGTCAAGAAGGAGCCGTGGCAGTCGGCGGTGGCGTTGACGCCGGCCGAGATCGAGGCCGGCCGCAAGCAGCAGACCGCCACCGATGGCCGCAAGGAGCCGCTCGAGCCCGGCGTGAGCACCAATCCGTCGCTGATGCCGAGCCAGCTCGGTTACACCGGCGGCCTGCTCGGCATGTTCAAGGGGAACAGCAGCGAGTCCAAACCGTTCAAGGGCGAGCCGACGCGCGATTCCCTGACCGAGCCGCCTCCGGGCTACCAGACGCCGTCCGCGGGCTATGCCTACGGCACCGGCCCGCAGGCGCCGATGGCGAAGGAAGGCCAGTACGACGTCATGACCGGAAAACCGGTGCAGTGATCGCTTGGCCTGTTCGGGCGAAGGCTGACATGAGCAAAGCTTAATGCGGGGCGGCGGGTGTCTCTCCGCTTCGTGACCATGGGCACGGCAACGACCGTGTACGATGGCTTGCTTTCGCGCCCCGGCTGTGTATCCGGGCTTTCATAAGGACCATGATGCGCTCTCGCCGATCGATCGCCCTGTTCGCTGCCGCATTCGTTTCCACCATCCCGCTGCCGGGTGCCAGTCTCCGCGCCCAGACCACCGTCACCTCGGAACGCCCCGCCAGTTTCACGCTCGACAACGGCCTGCAGGTCGTGGTGATCCCCGACCACCGCACGCCCGTGGTCACGCAGATGATCTGGTACAAGGTCGGCTCGGCCGACGAGACGCCCGGCAAATCGGGCCTCGCGCATTTTCTCGAGCATCTGATGTTCAAGGGCACCGCCAAGCATCCGGCGGGCGAGTTCTCGCAGACCGTGCTGCGCGTCGGCGGCAATGAGAACGCATTCACCTCGGTCGACTACACCGGCTACTTCCAGCGCGTGCCGCGCGAGCAGCTGCCGACCATGATGGAGTTCGAGGCCGACCGCATGACCGGCCTGATCCTGAAGGACGAGAACGTGCTGCCCGAGCGCGATGTCGTCCTCGAGGAGTTCAACATGCGGGTTGCCAACAACCCGGATGCAAGGCTGACCGAGCAGATCATGGCCGCGCTCTATCTCAACCATCCCTATGGCCGGCCGGTGATCGGCTGGCACCAGGAGATCGAGAAGCTCGACCGCGAGGATGCGCTCGCCTTCTACCGTCGCTTCTATGCGCCGAACAACGCGATCCTGGTCATCGCCGGCGACGTCGACGTCAAGGATGTCCGCCCGCTGGTCGAGAAGAATTTCGGCCCGATCCCGGCGCAGCATGCGATCCCCGAGAAGCGGGTCCGGCCGCAGGAGCCGACACCGGCCGCGCCGCGCACCGTGACGCTGTCGGATCCGCGCGTCGAGCAGCCGAGCCTGCGCCGCTATTACCTCGTGCCCTCGGCGACGACAGCGGCTTCAGGCGAGAGCCAGGCGCTCGATGTGCTCGCGCAGTTGATGGGCGGCGGCGCCAACTCCTATCTCTATCGCTCGCTGGTGATCGACAAGGGCCTAGCGATCTCGGCCGGCGCCGGCTACCAGGGCACCTCGCTCGATCCGTCGCAATTCTCGATCTCGGTGACGCCGAAACCCGGCGTCGAGTTCGCGCAGATCGAGGACGCGATCGACAAGGTGATCGCCGACCTCGCGCAGAACCCGGCGCGCGCCGAGGATCTCGAACGGGTCAAGACCCAGCTCATCGCGGAGGCGATCTACGCTCAGGACAACCAGGCGACGCTGGCACGCTGGTATGGCGGCGCGCTGACCACCGGGCTCAGCATCGAGGATATCCGCAGCTGGCCGGATCGCATTCGCGCCGTCACCGCCGAGCAGGTGCGCACTGCGGCCGCCAGCTGGCTCGACAAGAAGCGGTCGGTGACCGGCTATCTGATCAAGGATACTACTGCGCCGAAACGCGAGGAGAAGCGCTCGTGATCTATTCCCTCACCCGCCGTGCGGCGCTGATCGGCGGCGCCTGCGCCGCACTGCTGACGCTGACGTCGGCGCCCTCGCAGGCCGCGGCCAAGATCCAGCGGCTGGTATCGCCCGGCGGCATCGAGGCGTGGTTCGTGCAGGACGCGACCGTGCCGCTGATCGCGATGGAATATTCCTTCAGCGGCGGCGCCAGCCAGGATCCGCCCGGCAAGCCCGGCGTCGGCAATCTGGTCGCCGACCTGCTCGACGAGGGCTCCGGCGATCTCGATTCCAAAACCTATCATGAGCGGCTCGAGCGCCGCGCCATCGAGCTCGGCTTCCAGTCGAACCGCGATCAATTCCGCGGCTCGCTGCGCATGCTCAAGGACAACAAGGACGAAGCCTACGACCTGTTGCGGATGGCGCTGACCTCGCCTCACTTCGAGCCGAAGGACGTCGAACGGATCCGCGCCCAGGTGATCGCCAATCTGCGCCGTGAATCGACCAATCCGTCCTCGCTCGCCGGCCGCAAATTCCTCGAGCTCGCATTCGGCGATCATCCCTATGCCAGGACGGCCACCGGCACGCTCGACAGCGTGCCGACCATCCAGATCCCGGATCTCAAGGACTATACCCGCCGCATCATCGCCAAGGATACGCTGCGCGTTGCCGTGGTCGGTGACGTCGATCCCGATACGCTCGGCAAGCTGCTGGACAAGACCTTTGGCGGCCTGCCGGCGAAGGCCGAATTGACGCCCGTCCCTGACGTCGTGGCGACCAGGCCGCCGCAGCGCGCCTTCGTCCCGCTCGACGTGCCGCAGACCGTCGTCACCTTCGGCGGCCCCGGCATCGCCAGGCACGACCCGGATTTCATGGCGGCCTATGTGGTGAACCACATTCTCGGCGGCGGCGGGCTGTCGTCGCGGCTCTACAAGGAAGTGCGCGAGAAGCGCGGGCTGGCCTACTCGATCTATGAAGCGCTGGTCTGGATGGATCACTCCGCGCTGTTCATCGGCAACACCGGCACCCGCGCCGACCGCGCCGGCGAGACCGTCGATGCGATCGAAGCGGAAGTCCGCCGCATCGCCGAGGAAGGTCCGACGCAGAAGGAACTCGATGAGGCGAAGTCCTACCTGAAGGGCTCGCAGATGCTGGCGCTCGACACCTCCTCCAAGCTCGCGCAGGCGATGCTGCAATACCAGCTCGACAAGCTGCCGATCGATTACATCGAGAAGCGCAACGCCATCGTCGACGCGGTGACGCTCGACGATGCCAAGCGGGTGGCCAAGCGGCTCTGGGGCAACGGCCTGCTCACCGCAATCGTCGGCCGCGCCCCGCAAGCCGCGGCACAGCCGGTGTCGGCGCCGCCGAAGGCGAACTGACGCGTTTCGGCGGGCGTCCGCTTCTTCATACACCACCGTTGTGGCCACCCCTCTCC
>NZ_JBXEJO010000093.1:0-32094 GCF_056837965.1 Bradyrhizobium ferriligni | reverse complement strand
GGGTGGGGGCTCTCTCCACGAGTCATTTTGTGGAGAGAGCCCCCACCCGGATCGCATCTTCGATGCGATCCGACCTCCCCCGCAAGCGGGAGAGGTAACACCAACGTTCGAGGACCGACCTGAATGAATGCACCGTCACCATCCGCCGTACCCGGCATGCGCCGGAACATGGTGACGATCTGCGCGATGACCGCGACGATCATGCAGGCGCTCGACACCACGATCGCCAACGTCGCGCTGCCCTATATGCAGGGCTCGCTGTCGGCCTCGCAGGACCAGATCAACTGGGTGCTGACCTCCTACATCGTCGCGGCCGCGATCATGACCGCGCCGGTCGGCTGGATCGCCAACCGCTATGGCCGGAAGCGCATCTTCATCATCTGCTCGGCCGGCTTCACCGTCGCCTCGGTGTTCTGCGGCCTGGCGCAGGACATCAACCAGATGGTGCTGTTCCGCCTGCTGCAGGGTGTGTTCGGCGCGGCGCTGGTGCCGCTGTCACAGGCCGTGATGCTCGACTCCTACGCGCTGCATGAGCGGGCGAAAGCGATGTCGATCTGGGGCATGGGCGTGATGATGGGCCCGATCATGGGGCCCTCGCTCGGCGCCTGGCTGACCGAGACCTATTCCTGGCACTGGGTGTTCTTCGTCAACCTGCCGTTCGGCGCGATCACTGTGCTCGGCCTTGCGGTCTTCATGGACGAGACCAAGCAGGACCTCAACCTGCGCTTCGACTGGTTCGGGTTCGGTGCGCTCGCGGTCGCGATCGGTTCGCTGCAGCTCGCGCTCGACCGCGGCGAGCAGCTCGGCTGGCTGGAATCCAACGAGATCATGATCGAATTCATCGTCTCCGCGGTCGGCTTCTACTATTTCTTCGCCCATTCGCTGACGACCAGCCGGCCGTTCATCCAGTTCGCGCTGTTCAAGGACAAGAACTTCCTCGGCGGCTGCGTGTTCATGACTGTCATGGGCCTCGTGCTGTATTCGACCATGGCGCTGTCCTCGCCCTATCTGCAGAACGTGGTCGGCTACCCGATCATCACGGCGGGCCTGTTGTTGGCGACCCGCGGCGCCGGCACCTTCGTCGCGATGATGCTGGTCGGCCGCATGATGCGCTACATCGAGGCGCGCACGCTGATCATTTCCGGACTGGCGCTGACCGCGGCCTCGCTGTTCCAGATGACCGGCTGGACCGACATGACCCAGGCCAACGAGATCATCGTCGTCAGCGTGGTCCAGGGCTTTGGCTTCGGCCTCGTGTTCGTGCCGCTGTCGACGGTGGCGTTCATGTCGCTGCCCAACCATCTGCGTACCGACGGCACCTCGATGCTGACGCTGCTGCGCAACGTCGCAAGCTCGGTCGGCATCTCGATCGTGATCGCGCAGCTGACGGAAGGCGGACGGCGGATCTACGCAAAGCTGTCGGAACAGATCAATCCGTTCAACCACGCGCTGCAGATGCCCGACGTATCGGGCATGATCAACCTCAACACCGATGCCGGCCGCGCGATGGCCGACAAGATGGTGGCGGCGCAGTCGCAGATCATCGCGTTCTCGCACGACTACCAGCTGGTGATGCTGTTCATCCTGGTCTCGATCCCGCTCGCGCTGATGATCGGCTCGACCAAGGCCACGCTGCGCTCGCAGTCGGCGCCGTCGGACCATGCCGCGGTGATGGAGTAGATTTTCGCAGTCCACCACCATCGTCGTCCCGGCGAAGGCCGGGACCCATATGTGGACGGCCCCCGTGGCACAAGAGCTTTTTGGTGAGATCGGATCGCTTGCATCCATATGTCCGGCCTGTTGAGTGCGATCGGGTCGATCGCTGGCCAAGATGGGTTGCGCGATGCGAGTTCCAAACAACCAGGCGACCTGTTGACGGCCGATGGGTCCCACGGATTGTCTCGCATCGTTGCTCGATCGATCGCTCCATCTGCTCCTGCAGCTCCGGGTCGACCGGCGAGTGAACCCGCCGGCCGGCCAATCTGTTAGGTGGCCGGAATGGGATTCATCCGTGCCACATCGTAGCTCTCACCTGTTGCCATCAGCTTCCAGGCGATGCGGGCCACCTTGTTGGCGAGCGCCACGGCCGCAAGCTTCGGCGGCTTGCGCTGGATCAGTGCCAGCAGCCAGCGCGAGTGGTGACCGCGCCCGCGCCTTGCCTGCTGGATCACCGCCGTGGCCCCGATCACCAGCAGTCGTCGCAAGTCCTCGTCGCCCGCCCGCGTAATCTTGCCAAGCCTGGTCTTGCCGCCGGTGGAATGGTCTTGAGGTGTGAGGCCGAGCCAAGCCGCAAAGTGCCGGCCGGAACGGAAGGCAAGCGGATCCGGCGTTTTCATCACCAGCATCGTCGCAATGATTGGACCAATCGAGGGGATCTGCGCCAGACGCCGACCCGTGACATCGGATCGGTGCCAGGCCATCAGCTGGGCTTCGATCTCCCCAAGCTCGCCCTCGAGCCTGGCGTACTCGCGGTCCAGCACGACAAACAACTCGCGCGCCAGGGCGGGAAGCGTCTCGTCCTGCGCAATCCGCGCCAGCAGCGGCTCGACCTTGTCGACCCCTTTGGCTGCGATCAGGCCGAACTCCGCCGCATGGCCACGGATCGTATTGCCAAGCTGGGTGCGCCGGGCGATCAATCCATCGCGGATACCCGTCAGCATCAGCGCGGCCTGTTGCTCGGCCGTCTTGACCGGCACGAACCGCATGCTCGGCCGGCCCATCGCCTCGCACGTTCCCTCCGCGTCCCGCCCGTCGTTCTTGTTCCGCGACACATAGGGCTTCACCAGTTGCGGGGCCATCAGCTTGACCTCATGGCCGAGCTTGCCAAGCTCCCGCGCCCAATGCTGCGAGCCTCCGCAGGCCTCCATCCCGATCACCGTCGGCGGTAACTTGGCGAAGAAATCCAGCACCTGCTTCCGCGACAGCTTCTTGCGCAACACCACCTGCTCGGCTGCATCAACCCCATGCAGCACAAAAATATGCTTCGACGTATCCATACCGATGCGGATAATCTCTCTCACGGACGGCTCCCTTGTCTGAGATTTGCAACAACCTCATTCTGGCACACTGATGCCGTAGGGGGCCGTCCACCCCATCAACCATAGGTTCGTGTTGCAAGAGGAACTGCAGCCCCAGCGTCGCGCAACGATTTACATTTGGGGTAATGGGTCCCGGCCTTCGCCGGGACGACGTAGGAAGCCAAGCTCCCCCTCCCAAAGCGCAAGACGCCGCAGCCGCAAGCCGCGTTGACTTTCCGACCTCGCCTCCCAATACTCCGCGAAAACAAGCAAGACCCGTCACACAACTGACGGTTTCAGGGGAGGACGCGATGCCGACTTCACGCAGGACGCTGCTGAAGACTTCAGCGGCTGCCGCCGCTGCTTTCAGCTTGGATTGGACACGGGCGCAGGCGCAGGCCGAAACGGTCCGGATCGGTGTGATCTACGACCTGACCGGCCCGTTCGCCGCCGGCGGTTCGGTCGCCTCCTCGATCGGCACCCAGATCGCGATCGACCTCGTCAACGAGAAGGGCGGTGTCGGCGGCAAGTACAAGATCGCGCCGGTCAACGTCGACTCCCAAAGCAAGCCCGATGTCGCGATCAACGAGGCCAATCGCCTGATCGACCAGGAGAAGGTCGACATTCTCAACGGCGTGTTCGCAAGCTCCCACGCGGTGCCGCTCGCCGCCAAGGTCGAGCAGCAGAAGCGGATCCTGTGGATCACGACCGCGGTCTCGACCGCCGTGTTCAAGGACAAGAACCTGCAATACGTGTTCCGCGCGCAGATCCATTCCGACCAGTACGGCCAGGCGTTCGCGAGCTTCATCAATGAGCACGCCAAGGCCAAGCTCGGCATGGAGCCGAAGGACGTCAAGGTGGCGCTGATCCACGAGGACGGGCCCTATGGCGTCGGCGTCGCCGCCGCGGACGAAGCCTTCGCCAAGGAGGTCGGGCTGCAGGTGGTGCTGAAGGAGGGCTATTCGGCGTCCGCGCCCGATCTCTCGGTGCTGGTCACCAAGCTGAAGCGCGCCAAGGCCGACGTGATCTCGCATGCCGGCTACAATCCCGACATCACGCTGTTCCTGCGCCAGGCGCGTGAGAGCGGGCTGAAGTTCAAGATGCTGTTCGGCGCCGGCGCCGGCTACAGCCAGCTCGACAAGCTGCGCGCGACCTTCGGCGCCGACATCGACAATTTCTGCAACATCGACCCAGTGCCGGCGCAGCTGCTCGATCCGGCCAAGCTCGCACCCGGCGTCGGCGACCTCACCAAGACCATGGTCGCGCGCTACCGCGAGAAGACCAATGCAACCGAAGTGCCGCCGCACTGCTCGATGGGCTTCAACCAGACCTGGATCCTGCTCAACAATGTGCTGCCGGTCGCCAAGGACAAGTATGGCGGCTTCGATCCCGAGGCGATCCGCAAGGCGGCGCTCGACGTCGACATCCCCGCAGGCGGCACCATCCAGGGCTATGGCGTGAAGTTCTATCCGCCGGGCACGCCGCTGTCCGGCCAGAACGAGCGCTCGACCCCGGTCGTGATGCAGAACGCCGGCGAGCGCATCACCGTGGTGTGGCCGACCAATATCCGCACGCAGGATCCGGTGTTCCCGCTGCCGAAGGGCTCGGTGTACGCGGCGTAGATTTCGGCCTCTTGCAGCATGCTGGGAGCTCAGTCCGTCATCCTGAGGAGCGGCCTCTTGGCCGCGTCTCGAAGGATCGACGGCCAGCAGCGGGGCCGCGCACCCTTCGAGGCTCGCTCCGCTCGCGCCTCAGGATGACGGATCTGGCATGGGCAAGCGAGACGAGAGCAAGCCCGCTGTTGTCCTTAGCCTACAGTACCACCCGCCTGCCCTCATCCGCGGCCCAGTAGCCGGCGTAGTTCACCTTGGTCGTCTCATACGCCAGCGCGAGATCGGCGAGCGGCTGCCGCCCGGTCGTCACGCACTCCATGAAATCCTGGATCTCCTGCAGGTAGCCGCGGGTCCATTCCTCCTCGAGGCAGACATATTGCCAGCCGGTTTTGCGATCGACCTTTTCGGTGATGTAGACCGAGGCGAGCTTCTCCTCGGAGGTCTGGTAGCTCATCAGATGCGTGTTCGGGGTGATGTTGGCGAATAGCGAGCCGCCGCTCGTGTAGGTCTCGATCAGGTTGCGTACGCCGCCCATGATCATGTCGCCCGAAAATACCGTGGCCTTGGTGCCGTCGGAGAACGTTGCGGTCAACGTGCCCCAATCCTCGACATCGACCGGATTGGCCTTGATGTAGAGGCGCTCCTCGGGTTTGAGGCCGGCGGTGACGTTGCCGACGTCGCAGGTGACGCTCGCGACTGTAATCGTCTCACCCCGCGCTTTCGCCTCGACCTGCTTGAGATAGAGCACCGCCGACAAGGGATGGCACCCCATCCGGATCAGCGAGCCGCCGCCGGTCATCGCCCACTCGGCGGCATGCGCCGCATGCGAGCCGGAATGGCTCTCCTCGCCCTTCATGAACAGGATCTTGTCGCCGGTGGCGCGGATGATCTCCGCGGTCTTGGTCACCGCCGGCGCGTAGATCCAGTCCTCGGCATACATGAAGAGTTGCCCGCTCCGCTCGATCGCGGCGCGAGTTTTCTCCATCTCCTCCATCACCCGCTGGTACATCAGCGCTTTCGGCACATGCCTGCCGATCGGCGTCTTGTCGTCGTCGCGGCCGAAATAGCCGCTGAACGGCTTCTCGCAGATTACGTGCTTGCCCGCCTGCATTGCGTCCACGATCATCGCGGCGTGAAGGTTCGGCGGGGTGCAGATGTCGATGACGTCAAGCTCGCGGTCGGCGACCAGCTCGGCGAAGCTGCGATAGGCGTTCGGGATTGCGTGCTTGCGGGCGAACGCATTGACATGATCGCCGCGCGCCGCGACCGCCCTCACCTCGACGTCGACGCCATAGACGCGCCGGTAGGCAACCATATGCAGCTCCGACACGAAGCCGCAGCCGGCCAGCCCGATCCTGATTTTTGTCATTTTGTGTCTCCGCCCCTCAGACGGGCGCAGAGTAGCGCGCAGCCATCACGGCGTCGAACGCATTTGCCATGACATCAGTCGAAGGCATCATTGTCGTGAACAATTCGAACGCGTCCGCTGCTGCGTAGATCGCAAGATCGCGCCCGGTCAGGACTTTGGCGCCCTTGGCCTTGGCCGCCAACAGCAACGGCGTCCACAGCGGCGTGTAGACCGCGTCAGCGACCCACATCGACGGATGCAACAAGCTGTCCGGCACGGGACTGTCGCGGCTCGGCAGCATGCCGACCGGCGTTGCGTTGACGATGCCGGCCGCGCCATCGACCGCGCCCTCGACGCTGGCGACACCACGAGCCGCATGACGGCCGGCCAACAACTGACCGGCCAGCCGCGCGACCCTGGCGGCATCGGCGTCGAAGATGCGGAGCTCACCGACGCCGAGGATGGCCAGCGCGAAGGCGATCGCCTTGCCGACGCCGCCGGCACCGATCAGCGCGATCGGGCCGCGCGGCGCACTGGTAAGCAGCGGTGCGATCGCACGCACAAAACCTGACGCGTCGGTGTTGTGCCCGACCAGAAGCGCACCATCGGCGACGATGGTGTTGACCGCGCCGATAGCGCGCGCATCGGATGCGAGGTCATCGAGCAGATCGACGATCGCCTCCTTGTAGGGAAAGGTAACGTTGACGCCGGCAAAGCCGAGCCGCCTGATGCCGTCAAGCATCGTGCGCAGATCGTCGCGGCCGGCGCCCTTGACCTCGATGAGCTGGTAGTGACAGCGAACGCCTAGCGCTGCGGCGGCTGCTTCGTGCATCGCAGGCGCGGCCGAATGCGCGATCGGATAGCCAATCAGGCCCGTCAGGAAACGGTCGCGCATTGTCCCTCACGTCAGTCACGTTCAGCTCATGCGATCGAGCCGAGCATAACTGTCTTCCATGCCGTGCTCCATGCCGGTCGCGAGCATCGCCGCACGCGTTTCGGCATCCGGCAGCGTCATCCGCATCGTCATCAAGGTGCCGTCGCCGTCGGGCGCGAAGCGCGTCTCGACGTGATTGTCAGGCGTCGGATCCGGCAGATGCATGCGCTCGACATGCACGATGCGGCTGAACGGTTCGAGCGCGAGATACTCGCCGGTCAGATGGAAGCCGCCGCCCTTGCCGTCGGTCCATTCGTAGCGAATCCGGCCGCCGGGCTTCGCCTCGCTGATGCAGACCGGCATGGTCCAGCCGTCGGGACCGAGCAGCCACTTTTGCAGCAACTCCGGCTCGGTATGCGCGCGATACACCGCCTCCGGGGGCGCGACGAAGCGCCTGGTCACGACGACATAGCGGTCGCCTTCGGTCTTCAGCGTCAACTTGCTCATTGGGAATACCCTTCACTGCTCAGGCTTCATTGCGGCCAGCACACCGTCCAGCCGGTCGTAATTGGTTTCCAGCGCGCGGCGCAGCATGCCGAGCCATTGATCGATCTCGGCAACCGCTGACGGCGCCAGCCGGCACGGCCGCTTGGTGCCCTCGATCCGCCGCACGATCAGACCGGCGCCCTCGAGCACCTTGAGATGGCGGGAGATCGCGGGCTGGGTCATGTCGAACGGCTCGACCAGCTCCATGACAGTCGCCTCGCCCAGCGCGAGGCGCGCCAGGATCGCCCGGCGGGTCGGGTCGGCGAGCGCGGAAAAGGCGGCATCGAGGTTGGCCATTTTGATCTCGTTCGGTTATATAACGAATATGTTATATAACCGATGACGCATGGTCAAGCGAAATCCGCTGCGGCGAACGCGCGCAGCGGATTCCGGTCGTCCCTTCAATGCTGGAATTGCGCGCCGCTGGCGGCGCGCAGCTAGACGTCGAAGAACACCGTCTCGTTGCCGCCCTGCAGATGGACGTCGAAGGTGTAGACGCTGCCTGCGGCGGCCTTGCGCTTCGCGATCAGTGTCGCGCGGCGGTCGGCCGGCACCAGCGCCAGCGTGGAATCAGCGGCGTTGCCGGCTTCGTCCTCGAAATAGATCCGGGTGTAGAGATGCAGCAGCATGCCGCGCGCGAACACCGCGAGCCCGATGTGCGGCGCCTGCGGCTTGCCGTCGGCGTCCGGCACCACGCCCGGCTTGATGGTGTCGAAGGCGTAGGCGCCGCTCTTGTCGGTGCCGCAGCGGCCAAAGCCCTTGAAGCTCGAATTCGGCAACGCGCGCGCATCCTGTGGATCCGAGAAGCGGCCTTGCGCGTCGGCCTGCCAGATCTCCAGCATGCAATCCGGGATCACGGCGCCGTCGCCGTCATAGACCTTGCCCTCGACGCGGATGCGCTCGCCCGAGACGTCGCCCGTCAAGAGGTTGCTGGTGAAGGCATCGTTCCATTCGTATTCGCCGTTCGGCGTCAGGCCATACTTGAAATAGGGACCGACGGTCTGCGAAGGCGTGATTCCATCAGGACGCGGGTTCGACACGTTACTTGGTCTCCATCGGCGTGGCACTCTGCCCGCGCAGCACGATATCGAAGCGGTAGCACAGCGCCCATTCCGGCTTGGTGTTGTCGAGATCGAACGAGGAGACCATCCGCGCCCGCGCCTTCGCATCCGTCACCGAGTTGAAGATCGGGTCGAACGGAAACAAGGGGTCGCCGGGGAAATACATCTGGGTCACCAGACGCGAGACGAAGGCGTGGCCGAACACCGAGAAGTGGATATGCGCGGGCCGCCAGGCATTGTGGTGATTGCCCCAGGGATAGGCGCCGGGCTTGATGGTGATGAACTTGTAATAGCCCTTGGCATCGGATTGCGTGCGGCCGGCGCCGGTAAAATTCGGATCGAGCGGCGCCGGGTGCTGATCGACGACATGGATGTAGCGGCCGCAGGCATTGGCCTGCCACAGCTCGACCAGCGTGTTGGGCACGCCGCGGCCATCCTCATCGAGCACATAGCCGTGCACGATGATGCGCTCGCCGAGCGGCTCGCCCTTGGCCTGGATGGTGAGGTCGTTGTCGTGCGCGCGCACGGTCTCATGACCGTAGACCGGCCCGGTCAGCTCCGAGAGCGTGTGCCGCATCGGGATCAGCGGCTTCGTGGGCGCGCGCTTCATCGCGCTGCGGTACGCAGGCGACAGGCGCGCGGGATGGACGCTGTTCGAAGTGATCGGGTAGATCAACGTCATGTTGCTTTCTCCAGACCGGATTGTCGCCCGCGCCGGATATCAGGCCGGCGCCTTGAAATCATAGGAGATGCGCCCGGCCGGCAGATAGAACAGCGCGATGACCGCGCCGCCCCTCACCTCCGGATAATGCCGGCTGCCGGGATCCGGCGCCGTCCAGCCCGGCCCCTGCCAGCCCTGCAATCCCTTCAGCTGCGCGCCCTTGTCGAGGGGAACGACGAGGTTGAGCTCGCCATAGGGATGGCCGTGATATTGTCCGCGCAGCACGTCGTGATCATCCTCGTCCTTGAAGCGGCGCGGATCCGTGCTGTTCATGTAGACCGCGGTGATGCTGAACTGGAACGTCTCGGGGATCGGCTCAAGAATGCGGCTGCGCCGATAGTTCGGGCCCTCCACCTCCTGGTTCGCCGCCCACCCCTCCTCGACTCCCATTTTGATGAGGCGGGCCAGATCCTGGTACAGCGCGCTGTCCTCTCCATAGGTCTCGTTGAGCCATCGCTCCATCGCCGCGCTCGGCGTCATGTCCTTGACCTCGCGCAGAAACGGAATGCTGCGTTCGATGAGCTGTTCACGGCTTCCCATGACTTTCTCCTGGTTTAATCCTCGAAACCCTTGAAGGAGGCGAATGCCTCCAGTTCCGCGCGCGGCATCAGCCGCGTGCGCGACCGCTCCCTGGGGTGGCCCATCGAGATCCCGCAGGCCACCATCTGCTCGGCAGGGATCGACAGCAGCGGACGCAAGATCCGGTGGAATCTGGCGAAGGTTTCTTGCGGACAGGATTGCAGCCCGCGTCCGACCGCCGCCAGCATCACGTTCTGGATGAACATGCCGAGATCGAGCCAGCTTCCCATCGCCAGGCGCCGATCGATGGTGACGATCAATCCAACCGGCGCGCCGAAGAACATGAAGTTCTTTGCGGTCTGCCGGCTCCTCGCCGCTGCGTCGCTTTGCGCGATCCCGAGCGAGTCATAGAACAATCGCCCGAACTCCTGGCGACGGCCGAGATACGGCTCGGGGAAGGCGCTGGCGTAGTATTGATATTCGGAGACGTGCTCGCCCGGCTCGTTCTCATACGCATGCAGAAGCGCAGCCGACACCTCGGTTTTGGCGGCGCCGGCGAGCACGTAGACGTGCCAGGGCTGGATGTTCGCGCCGCTCGGCGCGAACCGCGCCACGCGCAGGATCTGCTCGACCGTCCAGCGCGAGACCGGACTGCCGGAGAACTCGCGGCACGACAGCCGGCCGGCGATCACCTCGTCGATCGGATTGCGCGCAGCGCCGCACGCCGCGTCCCGGTCGATCACGACTTCTTCACGAGCGTGCATCCGCCGTCCTCCATCGGTCTGAAGGCCTCTTCCCCCGGGATCGTGGCCAGCAGCTGGTAGTAGTCGAACTGGTATTTCGACTCCTCCGGCGACTTGACGCGGAACAGATACATGTCACGGACCAGCCGGCCGTCCGGACGGATCCTGCCGTTGCGGGTCATGAAGTCGTTGACCGGCAATTCGCGCATCTTGGCGGCGACGGTCGGCCCATCGAGCGTGCCGGCGGCTTCGACCGCCTTGAGGTAGTGCATGACCGCACCATAGGTGCCGGCGTGGATCATGGTGGGCACCTTCTTCGTCTTCTCGATGAAGCGCTTCGACCACGCCCGCGTCTCGTCGTTGAGGTCCCAGTAGAACGCCGAGCTCAGCATCAGGCCTTGCGCACTCTGCAGCCCGAGGCTGTGAATGTCGGCGATGAAGACGATCAGGCCGGCAAGCTTCTGCCCGCGCGTCACCCCGAACTCGCCGGCCTGCTTCACGGCGTTGATGAAGTCGCCGCCGGCGTCGGCGAGCGCGATCACGTCCGCTTTGGAGGCTTGCGCCTGCAGCAGGAAGGACGAGAAGTCGGGCGTGTTGATCGGGTGTTTCACGGCGCCGACCACCCTGCCGCCGGTGGCGTCGATCACCTTGCGGCTGTCGGCCTCGAGTTGCGCACCGAGCGAATAGTCGGCCG
Source organism: Bradyrhizobium ferriligni (assembly GCF_056837965.1). Classification (NCBI taxonomy): domain Bacteria; kingdom Pseudomonadati; phylum Pseudomonadota; class Alphaproteobacteria; order Hyphomicrobiales; family Nitrobacteraceae; genus Bradyrhizobium; species Bradyrhizobium ferriligni. The sequence continues at coordinate 20,958 of NZ_JBXEJO010000093.1, read as the reverse complement.
AAAGAAAGAACCAGGACTTGGCGCCGAGGCGCAAAATCGCCCTCGTCGTTCCCTGCGACAGCGCGTAAGTATCGTAGGTCCAGTGAATGCCGGTCGGCGAGCACTCGTCGCCGGTCAGCCGGGACGTTGCCGCGCCGGTGGCGAGGAACAGCTTCTTCTTGTCGCGCGTGATGCCCTGCACGGCCAGCGCGACCGCGGAATTCGGGACGTCGAGGATGGCCTCGACATTGTCGTTCTCCAGCCAGCGCCGGGCAATCGCCGAGCCGATATCCGCCTTGTTCTGGTGATCGCCGGCGACGATCTCGATCGGGCGCCCGAGCACCTTGCCCTTGAAATCGTCCACCGCCATCTGCGCCGCGACCACCGAGCCCTGGCCGCCATTGTCGGCGTAGAGCGACGACATGTCGGTCAGCACGCCGAGCCTGACCGGCCCGCTCTGTGCAATCGCCGACGTCCCTGTCGCCACCAGCATCAACGCCAGTCCGATCGATTTACGCGCGCCACTTCGGGCCGACATCACCCAGGCCTTCATCGCTTTTTCTCCTCCCAACCCGGTGCCGGCAATCTTGGCCAGAACGCCGCGTTGCGGAAGTGAAAGTCTTGCAGAGTGATCCTGAACCGGCTTCAGATGGCTGGTGGTGACGACACGGCAATACGCTCGTGGAGAATCCGCTCGGTTGCATCCGCCAGACGGCTGGCCTTAACTGCCGTCGATCGTGGAATTTTGCCGAGGCGAGCGATCCGCTACAGACAGGACTCGCAGCGTGTCCGTTTCCTTCAAGACCCTGGATCTCAATCTGCTCAAGGTGTTCGACGCAGTCATGGAGGAGCGCAGCGTGCTGCGGGCCAGCCAGAAGGTCGCGCTGAGCCAGTCCGCCGTCAGCCACTCGCTGGCGCGACTGCGCGAAATGCTGGACGACGACCTGTTCGTGCGCACGGCCACCGGCATGCAGCCGACGGCGCGCGCGTTGACGATGGCGCCGCAGGTCCGCCAGGCGCTGCGATCGCTGGAGGCCGCGGTCGAGCTGCCGACCTTCGCGCCGGCGGCCTCCACAAAACCGTTCACGCTGGCCGCCAACGACTTCACGACGATGGTGCTGGCGCCGCCGCTGCTGAAGATCCTGGGTCGGGAAGCTCCGGCGATCGACCTCACCATCAAGCCGGTGACGCGGATCGATCTTGCCGAGCAGATCGACCTCGGCCGCATCGACGTTGCGATCGGCGTGTTCTCGTCGCCGCCGAGCCGCTTCCGCACGGCACTGCTGTTCGAATATGACGACGTGCTGATTGTCGGCAAGAAACGCAAGCTTGGCCGGCTCGACAAGGCAAAGCTCGCGACCTTGCCGCTGGTCGTGGTGTCCTTTGGCGGCGAGCAGGAGGGCGCGATCGGCGGCTTCATCTCCGAGCGCGGGCTCGCCAGGCGTTCGGAGATGTACGACCGCCCCGCGCTCGAACGGGCGCTGTCCGACAGCGACCGGCCGCCACGGATCGCGGTCTCGCTGCCGCACTTCCTTGCCCTGCCCGCACTGCTGATCGATTCCGGACTTGCTGCCATCGTCCCGCGGCCGCTGGCGCGTGCGCTCGAGCAGGCGCATGCGATCACGACCTACGAACTGCCTTACACCACGACGCCGGTGGAGGTTCGGCTGCTCTGGCACGAACGCGTCGAGGACGAGCCTTCGCACGAATGGCTTCACGAGGTGCTCCGGCGCGCCACCGAAGAACTCAGGCGCGGCCGCTAAAGCGCGATGAGATTGGAGTGAATCATCATCGCGCTCTAGCTTGTTGTTTGAGCATGATCTTTTCGGAAAACCGCTTCGCACTTTTCCGGATCACGCTCTAGCGGCCGGCCACGCTTCACCACAATTCGCGGCCCTCATTGCGCGGCCATGGTACCGGACATCGGAACCCAGCGCTCGCCGTCAAAACGCTGCGGGCGCAGCGACGTGATCAAGCGATAGTCGTCAGGGCTGGTATTGACGGTGATGCCCGGGATCAGGCCCGGCAGCGCCAGGTTCTTCAGCGCGGTGGCCTGCTTCATGATGTTCTGCCGGGACAGATCGTCGCCGCAGGCCTCGATGACCTTGGTCATAAGCACAGCGACGTTCCATCCGGTGAAGTTGAGCTGATCCTCGATATCGCCCTCGGGATAGTATTTTTTCATGAAGGCCAGCCATTCCAGATAGGCGGGGTCATTGGCCCATTCCGGATCGCCGACCGACTTGGTCGGCGTCGCCGAGATCGCTCCCCTGGCGTTGTCGAGGCCGGCAGGCTTGAGGATCGTCGGCACGAAGTTGCTGCCGATCGGGAGGAACTGCTGCGCGCGCCAGCCGAGCTCGCCCGCCTTGCGGATCGCCTGCGATGTGAATTTGCCGGTCGACGCATTGAGAAAGACGTTGGCATTGGTGCTCGCCAGCGCCACGATCTGCGAATCGACCGTGGGCGACGTGACTTCGTAGGGCGACGCCGCGACAATCTCGGCCTTGGGATCGAGGCGGGCCAGTTCGGCCTTGAAGCTGCGGAGATATTCGCGGCCGTAGTCGTCGTTCTGGTACAACACGGCGACGCGCGCACCGGGCGTGTGCTCGGCCACCAGCCGCGCATAGATCGCAGCCTCGGTGCTGAACAACGTCATCCCCGAGATCGTGTAGGGACTGGTCTTCGGGTCGGCAAAGCGTTCGCTGGCCGCGAACACGAACAGCTGAGGGATCTTCTTGGCGTTGAGATATTTCTGCACCGCGGCGTTCTGCGCCGTTCCCATGCTGCCGAAGATCGCGACCGCCTCGTCATTCTCGATCAGCCTGCGCGTCTGCTCCACCGCCTTCGGCGGGCTGTAGCCGTCGTCGAGCGAGATCAGCTTGACCTTGTGGCCATTGATGCCGCCGCGATCGTTGATCATCTGGAAGTAGCGGGTCTGCACCTTGCCGACCGCGCTCAGGGCCGACGCCGGCCCGCTATAGGGCATGGTCTGGCCAAGGATCAATTCGGTCTCGGCAGCGCCGGCCGAGCCGCAGGCCGCGACCAAGGCCACGAATATGACGAGAGCGCGAAGTCCGCGCATGTGCTCCTCCCCTGTTTCTTACCCGGAATATTCTTCCTAGGAAGATAATTGTCAACCCTTGACGAAGGACGGCAAATGGCCGCTCCGCGGAGCGATGCGCTTGTGTAAAGCAATCGCAAGAACTTGCGGGGCGACACGCCAATTCGACGGTGTTAGATTGCTGCGATGCATGGTGCCGGCGCCCTTGGCGCAGGACGAAAGGGACTGGAAGGGAATGAAGAAAAGCAGCGTGTCACGCCGCGCCGAAGCTGCGATCAAGCAGCCGCCTACGCCCGACAGCACCCTTTACGACGACATCGAGGCGGCCTGGCTCGCGCAGCGCCCCGACCTCGACCTTGCCGCGGCCTGCACCTTGCTGCGGCTGGAGCGCGTCAACCAGCTTCACGAAATGCGCCTGCAGGACATTGCGAAGGCCGTCGGCCTGCAAACCGGCGAGCTCTACGTCCTGCTGGCGCTCCGGCGCTCGGGCAAGCCGTACGAGTTGCGCCCGACCGACCTGTTCCGCGCCCTCCTCGTCACGTCGGGTGCCATGACCAAGCGCGTGGCCCGACTCCAGGAAGGCGGCTTCGTCCTGCGCGTCTCGGCCAGCGACGACGGCCGTTCGGAACTGGTTCGCCTCACCGCCAAGGGGCTTGCAACCGCCGACCGCGGCATTGCCGAGGTGGCGAGAGTTGTCGAGCGCGTGACCGAGGCGAGCGGACTGACCAAGGCGGAGCTCGCCATGCTCGACCGCTGCCTGCGCAAGCTGCTCACCGTCCGGACTGTGAAGGTGCCGAAGAAGTCCGGCCGGCTTGCGGCAGCGGATTAGCTCTGCCGCCGGCGACATCATGCGACAGCCTTGTTGCCGGCCTTCAGCAGCGATTTGAGATCGCATGAGCTGTCTGCCGCCTGCTCCGGCGTCGGCGAAATGCCCGCCGCGATCAGGCGCCGCGCCACCATCTGGTCGCCGGGATGGTTGATGCTGTCGACTGCGACGAGCTTGCCCTGCCGGTAGTTGAAGGCGGAGAACCGGCCGGCTTCGATCGCGCCGCGGATCACGCTCCGGTCGCTGCGCGCCGAGTGCCCGACGATCTGAAGCTTGAGATCGTGCTGATCAGACCAGAACCGCGGCACGCTGTCATAGGGCTCATGGCTTTCCGCGATCGCAAGTCCGACTGCCCGTCCCTGGTCCTGCGCGTGCTGCACCGACTCCAGCCTGATCCATCCCCCCGCGAAGCGGCTGTAGTGATTGGCGCAGTCGCCGGCGGCGTAGATGCCCGGACATGCCGTCCGGCCGTGCTCATCCACCACAATGCCATTGGTGCAATCGAGCCCCGCGGCAATGGCGAGCTCATCATTGGCGATGCCGCCAATGCCGACCACGACGAGGTCGGCGCCGAGACGGAGGCCTCCGTTCAGCTCGACCGCCGCAACCCGTCCGCCATCGCCAATCATTGCCGAAACGGCCGTACCAAACTTCACCGCGACGCCCGCTCGAACGTGACGATCGAGCAGGACGCGCGACGCCACCGGCGAGACCGCCCGCTCGAGCAACCGCGACGCGGCCTCGATCACCGTCACCTTCTTGCCGAGCCTGGCCGCAGAGGACGCTACCTCGAGCCCGATGAAGCCGCCGCCGACGATCGCGATCTCGCTGGCCTCGCCGAGCCGCGCCTTGAGCTCGACCGCGTCGGCGATCGACCTGAGATAACAGACCCCGTCGAGTTCGGCGCCGCGGACCGCGATCCTGCGCGCGCGCGAGCCGGTGGCAATGACGAGGCGCTCGAAGTCGAGGACCGCGCCGCCGGCCAACACGACCCGGCCGGCACTGCGATCGATCCCGACAACGCGGTTGCCAAGGCACAGCTCGATCCTGTTGTCGGAGAAAATGGCCTCGTCGTGCATCAGGAGACCCTGCGCGCTGATCTCGTCGAGCAGGAAATCCTTTGACAGCGGCGGCCGCTGATACGGCAGCGCGCTCTCATCGGCGATCACGGTCACCGGCTCGGCATAGCCGGCTTCACGCGCGGTGAGGGCTGCCTGAATGCCGGCATAGGAGGCGCCGATGACGACAAGGCCGTTCACGGCTTGACGTCCGCACCGCAATCACCGGCAGTTTCCAGGGCAGCGCCGCCGCCGAGCTGCACATAGACCTCGCCGTCGCGGATCTCGACCTTGAACGCCTTGATATCCCTGTAGGCACTCGACCGGCATTTGCCGTCACGGACATCGAACATCGCGCCGTGCAGCGGACATTCGATCACATGCCCTTCGAGGAACCCTGTCGACAACAGCGCAAACGCGTGCGAGCAGACGTCGTCGGTGGCGAAGACGTCGTCGTCGACCTTGTAAAGCGCGACGCGCCGGTCGCCGACCCTGAAGCCCAGCGGCTCCCCTTCCGACAGTTTTGCGGCGGCGCATAGATGGTGCCAGATCATGAGGTGAATCTCCTGCGCTGAAGCTGGGACAGGGGGTGCGGGCACACTGCCCGCGCCCTGCGCGTACGATCCGATCAGCGGGGAATCTGCCGCCAATCCTCGGCAGCGGAGGCGAGCCGGCCGCCGACCGCGCGGATGTCCTTGTAGGACATGGACTCGCTCTGGCCGCTTTTCGGCGCCTTGCCGTTCATGAAGCCGCGCACCTCATCGAGCAACTGGCGGCGCACCCTGACAATCGCCTGGTCCGCCGAGCAGAGATATTCCTGCGAACGGTCGACGATCGGCCCCATGCTGACCATGACAACGAAATCCTCGATGACGATCTCATGGAAGCCGGTGCTGTTGCCGGCATCCATGATCTGGCGGTTCTGCCCCCAATTGTTGCTTTGATCGCCCGGCAGGCCGCCGGCCATCGGCCACTGGTTGGCGCGCTGCACCTTGCGCCAGGAATCCACCGGCTTCTCGGGATTGTAGAAGATGTACCACTGGATCAGGTTCTCGTCGTCGATCGGCACCGCGATGATCGCGGTGCGATCCTGCTGCGGTCCGGAGAAGATCGGCGCGATCAGGCCATAGTAGGGCATCACGAACTCGGTGACGCGGGCAAGGCATGATCCGTCTGGTGCGGTGCGCAGCGCCGCGGCACGGAAGCCATAGGACTTCTTATCGAATTCGTAAGCGACTTCGGTGTTGACGCGGGTCGCGCCGAAGTCGCTCGACGAGGTCGCGGTCCAGCTCTGGTGCAACAGCGCGACATGCGAGGAATCGATGGTGGCCTCGACGCCTTGCAGCCAGTTCGCATTGAGCTCGATGCCGGCCGCGTAAACCTGATCCGGCGGCAGATCCATCCACTCGAAGTCGGGCGCGGGCGGCGCCGCGCCCTCGCCGAGCCAGACCCAGATCAGCCCGGCGCCTTCGCGCACCGGATAGGCTTTCGCTTTCACGGTCTTGGCGAATTCCTTTGGATTGTTCGGCTCGTTGGGAACGTCGAGCACCTCGCCCTGTGCATTGATCTTCCAGCCGTGGAACAGGCAGGTCAGCGAACAGTCGTCGACCCGCGCCAGCGCCAGCGACGCGCCGCGGTGCGGACAGGCCTCGTCGAGGAAGCCGACCGAACCGTCCTTGCCCCGGAACGCCACGAAGTTGCGGCCGAACAGCTTGACCCGAACCGGCGCCTCTCCCTTGCGGACGCGCACCGAGAGGACCGCCGGCAGCCAATAATGCTGCCGCAGCATCCGTCCCATCGGCGCGTCACCCGTGACGCGGCACAGCAATTCGTTCTCTTCCCTCGTGACCATCGCGAAACCTCCCTGATTGACGCCTTTGCCGTTATGGGCCTAATATCTTCCGAGGAAGATTATTGTCAAGTTATCTTCCAAAGAAGCCAAATTGGGGATCGCATGACCAAGGGACGCCTCAAGGATCGCATCGCGCTGGTGACTGGAGGAAGCCGCGGGGTCGGCAAGGGCGTGGCGATCGGCCTCGCCGAGGCCGGTGCGACCGTGATCGTGACGGCGCGGACGCGCAACAGCGGCGGATCGGAATGGCCGGGTTCGCTCGACGAGACCATCGCCGCGATCGACGAGGCCGGCGGCTGCGGCATCGGCCTGCTATGCGATCATTCCGACGATGATTCGGTGAAGGAGATCTTCGATCTGATCCGGCGCGACCACGGCCGGCTCGACGTGCTGGTCAACAATGTGTTCGCGGCGCCGAATGTGATGCCGGTGAATGTCCCGTTCTGGCAGGTGCCGGCCTCGCTGTGGGACACCATGCATCGCGTCGGCCTGCGCTCGCATTTCATCGCAAGCCAGTTCGCCGTCCCGCTGATGCTGCCGCAAGCGCGCGGCCTGATCGTCAATACCTCGTCGGGCGGCGGCGTCAGGTACACGTTCAACGTTCCGTTCGGCGTGCAGAAATCAGGCGTCGACCGGATGGCGCGCGACATGGCGCATGAGTTGCAGCCGTTCGGCATTGCCGCCGCCTCGATCTGGCCCGGCTACATCAAGAGCGAGAAGCTTGCGGCGCAGCCCGATCGCGTCCCGCCGGCCCTCACCAAGCTGATCGCAGAGCGCGGCGAGACGCCGGTGTTCGCCGGGCGCGCGGTGGCGGCACTCGCCAGCGATCCCGACGTGATGGCCAAGAGCGGCCAGATCCTGCTCGCCTCGGAGCTGGCGGCCGAATACGGCTTCACCGATGTCGACGGCAAGGTCCCCCCGCCGCCGAGCCGCGATCCCGCGCCGCTCGCCGTGTTCAAGCCTGGCGTCATGACCTGAGATCGGCCCGGAAGGCGACCACGCATCGCGTGGTCGCCGCGCACGGAGACACCGGATTTCGCTAGACGTCGAAGAATACCGTCTCGTTGTCGCCCTGCAGATGGACGTCGAAGGTGTAGACGCTGCCCGCGCCGGCCTTGCGCCTCGCGATCAAGGTCGCGCGGCGATCGGCCGGCACCAGCGCCAGCGTGGAATCGGCGGCGTTGCCGGCTTCGTCCTCGAAATAGATCCGGGTGTAGAGATGCAGCAGCATGCCGCGCGCGAACACCGCAAGCCCGATGTGCGGCGCCTGCGGCTTGCCGTCGGCATCCGGCACTGAGCCCGGCTTGATGGTGTCGAAGGCGTAGGCGCCGTTCTTGTCGGTGCCGCAACGGCCAAAGCCCTTGAAGCTCGAATTCGGCAGCGCGCGCGCATCCTGCGGATCCGAGAAGCGGCCCTGCGCGTCGGCCTGCCAGATCTCCAGCATGCAATCCGGGATCACGGCGCCGTCGCCGTCATAGACCTTGCCCTCGACGCGGATGCGCTCGCCGGACACATCTGATGTCAGCAGGTTGCCGGTAAAGGCGTCGTTCCATTCGTATTCGCCGTTCGGCGTCAGGCCATACTTGAAATAGGGGCCGACGGTCTGCGAGGGGGTGATTCCATCAGGACGCGGATTCGACACGTTACTTGGTCTCCATCGGCGTGGCACTCTGCCCGCGCAGCACGATATCGAAGCGATAGCACAGCGCCCATTCCGGCTTGGTATTGTCGAGATCGAACGAGGAGATCATCCGCGCCCGCGCCTTCTCATCGGTCACCGAGTTGAAGATCGGGTCGAACGGAAACAGCGGGTCGCCGGGGAAATACATCTGCGTGACGAGCCGCGAGACGAAGGCGTGCCCGAACACCGAGAAGTGGATATGCGCGGGCCGCCAGGCATTGTGATGATTGCCCCAGGGATAAGCGCCGGGCTTGATGGTGATGAACTTGTAGTAGCCCTTGGCGTCGGATTGCGTCCGGCCGGCGCCGGTAAAATTCGGATCGAGCGGTGCCGGGTGCTGGTCGACGACATGAATGTAGCGGCCGCAGGCGTTGGCCTGCCACAGTTCGACCAAGGTGTTGGGCACGCCGCGGCCGTCCTCGTCGAGCACGTAGCCGTGCACGATGATGCGCTCGCCGAGCGGCTCGCCCTTGGCCTGGATGGTGAGGTCGTTGTCGTGCTCGCGCACGGTCTCATGACCATAGACCGGCCCGGTCAGTTCCGAGAGCGTGTGCCGCATCGGGATCAGCGGCTTCTGCGGCGAACGCTTCACGGTGGAGCGATAGTCCGGCGACAGCCGCGCCGGATGGGCCGCAAGCGATTGCAGCGGGTACAACAAGGTCATGGCGAATTCCTCCGCGGCCCACGCGCCCGGTGAGCTCACGTCAGATCATTATAATGCATAACCAAATTGGGGAAGGGCTGTTTTCAACCCTTCCAAGTCATTGACTTAATTCAGCTTTTCGATCGCGACCGCAACGCCCTGACCGACCCCGACGCACATAGTTGCCAAGGCAAGCTTCCCGCCCCGCTTCTCCATGCCGTGGACGGCGGTCAAGACCAGCCGCGCGCCGCTCATGCCGAGCGGGTGGCCGAGCGCGATCGCGCCGCCATGCGGATTGACGAAATCGGCGTCTTCCTTGACGCCGAGCTGGCGCAGGCAGGCGATGCCCTGCGAGGCGAAGGCCTCGTTGAGCTCGATCAGGTCGAAGTCCGACACCTTGATGCCGAGACGCTCGACCAGCTTCTTGGTCGCCGGCACCGGACCGATGCCCATGATGCGGGGCGGCACCGCGGCCGACGCGAGGCCGAGGATTTTTGCGCGCGGCGTCAGGCCGTGCTTCTTCACCGCGGCCTCGGAAGCGAGGATCATCGCGGCGGCGCCGTCATTGACGCCGGACGCATTGCCCGCGGTCACCGTGCCCGGATTGCGCACGATCGGCTTCAGCTTGGCGAGACCTTCCAGCGTGGTCTCCGGACGCGGATGTTCGTCCTTGTCGACGGTGATCGGGCCGGCCTTGCCACCCGGGACCTGGATCGGCACGATCTCCTCGGCGAAATAGCCCGACGCGATCGCCGCGCCCGCGCGCTGCTGCGAGCGGATCGCCATTGCATCCTGATCGGCGCGCGACACCTGGAATTCCTCGGCGACGTTTTCGCCGGTCTCCGGCATCGCATCGACGCCGTACTGCGCCTTCATCAGCGGATTGATGAAGCGCCAGCCGATCGTGGTGTCGTAGATCTCGGACGAGCGCGAGAAGGCTTCCGCGGCCTTGCCCATCACGAACGGCGCGCGCGTCATCGATTCGACGCCGCCCGCGATCGCGAAATCGATCTCGCCGGCGCGGATGGCGCGGCCCGCGGCGCCGACCGCGTCGAGGCCCGAGGCGCACAGCCGGTTCAGGGTCTGGCCGGGAACCGATTCCGGCATGCCGGCGAGCAACAGCGCCATGCGCGCGACGTTGCGGTTGTCTTCGCCGGCCTGGTTGGCGCAGCCGAAATAGACCTCGTCGACCTCGTTCCAATTGAGCGTCGGGTGCTTGGCCATCAGCGCCTTGATCGGGGCCGCCGCGAGATCGTCGGCGCGCACCTTGGCGAGCGAGCCGCCGAAACGGCCGATCGGGGTCCGGACGGCATCGCAAATGAACACATCACGCATTGAATCTCTCCCTGAATGCCGCGACTTAGGCGCTGGATCGGCTGGAACTTGGGATCGGTTTTAGGAGCGTGCCCGCGACAGGTCAATTGACGTGGCTGCGTAGCCTCAGCGCATTACCGTGATGCCTCGTCATATTTCGGGCCGTGGAGAGGGTGGAAAACCCCGACGTCGCGGATAGGACCGCGCGCCGAAATTTTGTAGTTTCCCGGCCCTCATGACCATTCAGCAGCCCATCCCCGTTCCGCCCGAAGCCACTGCCGCCGAGGCGCCGTCGCGCGTCACGCCGATGATGGAACAGTATCTGGAGATCAAGGCCGCCCATCCCGGCCTGCTGCTGTTCTACCGGATGGGCGATTTCTACGAATTGTTCTTCGAGGATGCCGAGATCGCCTCCAGGACGCTCGGCATCGTGCTGACCAAGCGCGGCAAGCATCAGGGCATGGACATCCCGATGTGCGGCGTGCCGGTCGAGCGCTCCGAGGATTACCTGCATCGCCTGATCGGCGCCGGGCATCGTGTCGCGGTGTGCGAGCAGACGGAAAATCCCGCGGAGGCCAAAGCCCGCGGCAACAAGAGCGTGGTCCGCCGCGGCGTGGTGCGGCTGGTGACGCCGGGCACGCTGACCGAAGACACGCTGCTCGACGCCCGCACCAACAATTACCTGATCGCGATCGCGCGCGCCCGCGGCTCGGCCGGCGCCGACCGGCTCGGGCTTGCCTGGATCGACATCTCGACCTCCGAATTCATGGTGACGGAGTGTTCGACCGCGGAGCTCGCGGCAACGCTGGCGCGCATCAATCCGAACGAGGCCATCGTCACCGATGCGCTCTACAGCGACAGCGAGCTGGCGCCGACCTTGCGCGAGCTGCCGTCGGTGACGCCGCTGACCCGCGACGTGTTCGACAGCGCCACCGCCGAGCGGCGGCTGTGCGACTATTTCGCGGTCGCGACCATGGACGGCCTGTCGGCGATGTCGCGGCTGGAAGCGACCGCCGCCGCCGCGGCCGTCACCTATATCGACCGCACCCAGGTCGGCAAGCGCCCGCCGCTGTCGCCGCCGGCACGCGAGGCCGCCGGCACCACGATGGCGATCGATCCGGCGACCCGCGCCAATCTCGAACTGACGCGCACGCTGGCCGGCGAACGCCGTGGCTCGCTGCTCGATGCGATCGACTGCACCGTCACCGCGGCGGGCTCGCGCCTCTTGGCGCAGCGCCTTGCCGCGCCGCTGACCGATGTCGCCGTGATCGCGCGGCGGCTCGATGCCGTCTCCGCCTTCGTCGCGGATGCCGCGGCGCGCGAGGACGTCAGGACCGTGCTCCGCGCGGCGCCCGACATGTCGCGCGCGCTGGCGCGGCTCTCGGTTGGCCGCGGCGGCCCGCGCGACCTTGCGAGCCTGCGCGACGGCATCCTTGCCGCCGACCAGGCTCTGGAGCTGCTGGCGCAGCTGTCCAATCCGCCGGCCGAGGTCTCCACCGTGATGGCGGCCTTGCGGCGTCCCTCGCGGGATCTGGCGCAGGAATTTTCCCGCGCGCTCTCCGAGCAGCTGCCGCTGATCAAGCGCGATGGCGGTTTCGTCCGCGAGGGCTATGAGGCCGCGCTCGACGAGAGCCGCAATTTGCGCGACGCCTCGCGCCTCGTCGTCGCCGCGATGCAGGCGCGCTACGCCGAGGACACCGGCATCAAGACGCTGAAGATCCGGCACAACAATGTGCTGGGCTACTTCGTCGAGGTCACCACGCAGCACGGCGACAAGCTGTTCGCGCCGCCGCTGAATGCGACCTTCATCCACCGCCAGACGCTGGCGGGGCAGGTCCGCTTCACCACCGCAGAGCTCGGCGAGACCGAGGCCAAGATCGCCAATGCCGGCGAGCGCGCGCTCAATCTCGAACTCGAGATCTTCGAACGCTTGAGCGCGATGGCGCTCGCGGCGAGCGATGATCTGCGCAACGCCGCGCATGCCTTTGCGATGCTCGACGTCGCGACGTCATTGGCCAAACTTGCGATCGACGACAATTACGTGCGGCCCGACGTCGACGGCTCGCTCGGCTTTGCGATCGAGGGCGGACGGCATCCGGTGGTCGAGCAGGCACTGAAGCGCGACGGCCAGCCGTTCATTGCCAATGCCTGCGACCTGTCGCCGGCGCCCGCACAAAAATCCGGCCAGCTCTGGCTGATCACCGGTCCGAACATGGCGGGTAAGTCGACCTTCCTGCGCCAGAATGCGCTGATCGCGCTCTTGGCGCAGATCGGCTCTTATGTGCCGGCGTCGCGGGCACGGCTCGGCATCGTCGACCGGCTGTTCTCGCGCGTCGGCGCCGCCGACGACCTGGCGCGGGGGCGCTCGACCTTCATGGTCGAGATGGTTGAGACCGCGGTGATCCTGAACCAGGCGAGCGAGCGGTCGCTCGTGATCCTCGACGAGATCGGCCGCGGCACGGCGACGTTCGACGGGTTGTCGATCGCCTGGGCCGCGATCGAGCATCTGCATGAGAGCAACCGCTGCCGCACGCTCTTTGCCACCCACTATCACGAGCTGACGGCGCTCTCGGCCAAGCTGCCGCGGATGTTCAACGCCACGGTTCGGGTCAAGGAGTGGCAGGGCGACGTCGTGTTCCTGCACGAGGTGCTGCCCGGGTCCGCCGACCGCTCCTACGGCATCCAGGTCGCAAAACTCGCCGGCTTGCCGCCGGCGGTGATCACGCGCGCCAAATCGGTGCTGGCAAAGCTTGAAGCCCAGGACCGCGGCCAGACCGCGCGCGCTTTGGTCGACGATCTGCCGCTGTTCGCCGTCCCCTCCCGCGCCGCCAGTGAGGACAAGCCGCCGAGCGAAGCGGATCTGCTGGTCGAGGCGGTGAAGGCGCTGCATCCCGACGAGATGTCGCCGCGCGAGGCGCTGGACGCGCTGTATACGCTAAGGGCGAAGCTGCCGAAGCAGTAGCCCCGTAGCCCGGATGCAGCGAAGCGAAAATCCGGGAACGCGCTCTCCGTCGCACGACCGCCCCGGATTGCGCTGCACTCCATCCGGGCTACGCAGTACCGAAGGGATACACGCTGCCGTAGGATGGGTAGAGCGAAGCGAAACCCATCAATCGTTGTATGGCGAAGCATGATGGGTTTCGCTGCGCTCTACCCATCCTACGCTTTCCGCGCCAGCCGCTTCCTCCGCCCGAGCTGCCACAGCACCAGATTCCAGATGATGCAGGTGAGGAGCGCGCAGCAGAGGCCGATTGGCGAGCCGAATTGCAGCACCGCGACGTGCAGCACCGCAACCCCGAGGCCAAAGCCCATCAGGCCCCAGGCGCTGTTGGCGAGCACGGCGGCGGTTGCGGGGCCGCCGATGCGCGGGTGCAGGATCAGCATCATCGAGGAGAATACAATCGGAAACAGCGCCATCACGCCGGTGACGCGCGGGCCGACCCAGCCTGACGCCGTGACCACGGTGCCGACCAGGCTTGCGACCAGCGCGGCGCGCAGCGGAATGTCGTACCAGCGCCGCGCGATCAGCGGCATTTTCGCGACGTGCCGATAGGGCCGGAGCAGCGGGATGCAGATCGCAAAGGTGATGGCATTGACGATCAGCCCGGCGGCGAGCGACCACTCGAACTGGCGGATGATGGTGGCGAGCACCAGCCACACCGCGATCGCGCTGCCCGCGCTGATCCACATGCTGAAGCGCTGCGCGAGCACGGCGTAGGTCAGGCCCATATAGATCGTGGCGGCGTTGACCGGCAGGCTCGCCAGCGCGCCCTCGGCGATGAAGGCGGCGTCATGGTCGAGCGCGAGGAAGGTGTAGGACGGCCCGGCCGAGATCGGCAGGGTTGCGATCAGCGCGCCGATCACGGGTCCCGAACGCTCCGTGATGATGGACGCGCTGACCACGAATGCGGCCGCAACCGCCATGCGCAGCACGAGGATCAGGACGAAGTGGAGTTCGGGGGACATTTGTTCCGTCGTCCCGGCGAAGGCCGGGATCCATAACCACGACTGTTCGTGTGGAACGAAAGCCGTCGGACAGCGCGGCTTGAACCGATGGGACACGGCGTATGGGCCCCGGCTCCCGTGCGCAATTGCGCACTAGGCCGGGGCGACGCGCTAAACCCGCTGCATCGTCACCGACACCTTCGGGCCATTCTTGATGGTCTGATAGACCACGCAATAGCGCTCGGTGAGTTTCAGCAAGAGGTCGAGCTTGTCCTGCGGCGCGTCGGTGCCGATCTCGAAGCGCAGGCGGATCTCGCGGAAACCGACCGGGGTCTCCTTGTCGACGCCGAGCGTGCCGCGGAAATCGAGATCGCCTTCGGCGAAGACGTTGCCGACCTTGAGCGGCAACTCGACGGCGGTCGCAACCGATTTCAGCGTGACGCCGGCACAGGCGACCAGCGCTTCCAGCAGCATGTCGCCGGAGCAAAGCTCGAGCCCGGAGCCGCCGGTAGCGGGGTGGAGGCCGGCGATCGCGAGCGCACGGCCGGTCTCGACCTTGCAGGCGATGCTCTCATTGTCGATCGAGCCCTTGGCCTTCAGCGTGATCACGGCGGCCTGGGGGTCGGTCTTGTAGCGCTCCTTGATCGGAGCCTGCATTGCGCGGAGTTCGGCGGAGTCCATGGGTCTGCTCCCGGCTATTCTTCTTTATGCCGATGTAAGGCCTTAACGAGCAGATGTCACCACCACATCGCCTCGCCGGCGCTCGATTTGTCCGTGACGTCCCGCACCGAACGGTCGAGCGAGCGGTCGAGCGCGGTCAGCACGCGGCGCTTGAAGGTGTCGAACAGCTCCGATTTGCGGTCGCGCGGCCGCGCCAGGTTGATGGTGATCTCCTCGAACAGCCGGCCCGGCCGCGGCCGCATCACCAGCACGCGGTCGGCCAGCACCACGGCCTCGTCGACGTCGTGGGTGACCAGGATCAGGGTCGGCCGCGTGTCGGCCCACAGATCGAGCAGATGATCCTGCAGATCGCGCCGCGTGAAGGCATCGAGCGCCGAGAACGGCTCGTCGAGCAGCAGCACTTCGGGCTGCGGCACCAGCGCGCGGGCGATCGCGACCCGCTGCGCCTGGCCGCCCGACAGTTCGCGCGGCCAGGCCGCGGCCTTGTCGGCAAGGCCGACGCGGGCGAGCGCCGCCGCGACGCGCGCGCGCCTCGCCTCGGCCGGAAGGTCGGCGAGGCCGAAGCCGATATTGTCGGCGACGCTCAGCCAGGGCAGCAGCCGCGGCTCCTGGAAGATGATCCCGATCTTGGCGTGCGGCGAGGTGATCACCGCATTGTCGAGCGTCACGCTGCCCGTGCTGGCACGATCGAGGCCGGCGATGGCGCGCAGCAGCGTCGACTTGCCGCAACCGGAGCCGCCGATGATCGCGATGATCTCGCCGGGCGCAATCTCCGCCGAGAAGCGCTCCAGCGCGTGGACGCCGTTCGGATAGGTCTTGCCGACTTCCCTCAGCGCCAGCATCACTGCCCTCCCCGCGCGCCGAACGCGTCCTGCCAGCGCAGCAGCGGCGCGGCCGCGACCTCGATCAGCCAGTCGGTGGTCTTGCCGAGGATCGCGAAGATCACGATCGCGGCGAGGATCTGCGCCGGCTTGCCGAGCTGTTGGCCGTCGAGCAGAAGGTAGCCGAGGCCTTCGGAGGCGCCGATCAGTTCGGCCGCGACCACGAACATCCACCCCAAACCAAGCCCGACCCGCAGCGCCACCACATAGGCCGGCAGCACGGCGGGCAACAGGATGCGGCGGATCATGGCGGGTCCGGACAGGCGGAACACGCGCCCGACCTCGACCACCTTGCGATCGACCGAGAGGATGGCGCCCATCACGCCGAGATAGATCGGAAAGAACACGCCGACCGCGATCAGCGCGACCTTCGAGGTCTCGAAAATGCCGAGCCAGAGCACGAACAACGGGACCCAGGCGAGCGAGGGGATCGCGCGCAAGGCCTGCACCGTCGGGTCAAGCAGCCGCTTGGCGAAATCCCAGTAGCCGGAGATCGCACCCATGATGGTGCCGGCGACAACGCCGAGCGCAAAGCCCGCGCCGACGCGCCACAGCGTCGCGAGGATATGGCGCGACAGCTCGCCGCTCCTGGCGAGCTCCACGATGGTTTCGAACACTTTCGACGGCGGCGGCACCAGGCGGCCGTTGGAATAGCCGAGAAAGACGACGAGTTCCCAGCCCAGCGCGAGCGCGACCGGCAGCACGAGCCCGAGCACCGGGCGCGCATGGCGCGACCACCGCGCCGGCGCACTGGGCGGGGCCGTCTGTTCCAGCGCGGGCAGGTCAACGGTCATGGCCATAGCAAGAACTATTCTTCCGGCGGGATTGCAAGGTGGCGCCCGCCCAACTCCATCCACGTCGTCCCGGCTTTCGCCGGGACGACGGTGGTTAGTTTGACGGCGGTGGTTAGTTGGTCGGCAGCGGGACCTGATCGTCGATCAAGGAATCCAGCGCGGCCTTCACATCGGTCTTGGCGTCGATCACGCCCGCCTGCTGCAAGGCGAGGCCGGCGGCGAGGATCGATTCGCGCTGCGGGGCGCCAATCCGGCTGTGGGTCAGCTCGGTGCGCTCCTTGAGCTGCTTGTCGACCACGGCATCCGGCAGCTTGGTCACCGCGATGAACGTCTTCTTCAGCTCGTCATAGTTGGCCAGCGAATATTTCCGCGCTTCCTCGTAAGTCGCGAGCACGCGGCGGACGATATCCGGATTCGCCTTCAGGAACTCCTCGCGGACATTGAGGATGCCCCAGGTATTGGCTTCCGCCTTGCGGTAGAACAGTTTTGCGCCGTCCTCGACCTCCGCCTGCGCCATCATCGGATCGAGGCCGGCCCAGGCGTCGACGTCGCCGCGGATCAGCGCGGTCTTGCCGTCGGCGTGCTGCAACAGCACCGGCGTGATGTCCTTTTCAGTGAGGCCGGCGCCGAGCAGCGCACGAACCAGGAAGATGTGCGGATCGGTGCCACGCGTCACCGCGACGCGCTTGCCCTTGAGATCGGCGACCGTCGCGAACTTGGAGTCCTTGGTCGTGACCAGTGCGGTCCATTCGGGGCGCGAATAGACATAGATCGACTTGATCGGGTTGCCGTTGATCTTCGCGACCAGCGCGGCCGAGCCCGCGGTCGAGCCGAGATCGATCGAACCGGCGTTGAGGAATTCGAGCGCCCTGTTGGAGCCGGCCGACTGCACCCAGACGATGTTGATGCCGTCCTTGGCGAACTCCTTCTCCAGGAGGCCCTTCTGCTTCAGGACCATCGACACAGGATTGTAGGTCGCCCAGTCGATCCGGATCTCCTTCAGCGCGTCGGCGGCACGCGCCGCGCCAGGCAGCAAGATCGAGACCGCGAGCAGCGCCGCGAACGTGCGCCGGGAAAATTTTTGCATTCGTCGACCCCTCGATCAGATTATGAAACAATCTTTTATTTCAATGAGTTAGCCTTGCGGTCAACGAGAAAATCTCTACCCTTTACGGGATGGCGCGAGAACGATCTTGCTTAAAGTGTCGTGGAGAGAGCATGGAGCCGCTGCCCTTATACTTTGGTCAGTGACAGCAACAGCTCTGTCCGATATCGGATGAACCTATGGACAGCGTCGTAGCCGAGACCCGCCCTGAAGCGGATGATCGTTTCGAGACCGTTCGGATCACCGCGGCGGTCAATGCACTTGCCGAACAGCACGCCGGCCGCGAGGACCAGTTCCGCGCCGCGATGGCGCAGCTGCTCAAGGCCGAGCTGATCGCGGCACGCGCCACGGCGCAGGCGCTGCTGCTGAAGGACCGTCACGGCCGCCGCTGCGCCGAACGGCTCTGCTTCGTGCAGGACGAGATCATCCGCATCCTCTACGCGGCGGCGACCCGGCATCTCTACCACTCGCCGATCCCATCGGGCGCCGAACGCATGGCCGTGGTGGCGACCGGCGGCTATGGCCGCGGGCTGATGGCGCCGGAGTCCGACATCGATCTGTTGTTCATCCTGCCCTACAAGCAGACCGCCTGGGGCGAACAGGTTGCCGAGGCCATTCTCTATTGCCTCTGGGACATGGGGCTGAAGGTCGGCCACGCCACGCGCTCGGTCGATGAATCGATTCGTCAGGCGCGCGGCGACATGACGATCCGCACCGCGATCCTGGAGACGCGCTTCCTGACCGGGGACCAACCGCTTTATGACGAGCTGGTCGAGCGCTTCGACAAGGAGGTGGTGCAGGGCACCGCGTCGGAATTCGTCACCGCCAAGCTCGCCGAGCGCGAGGAGCGGCATCGCCGCGCCGGCCAGTCGCGTTATCTGGTCGAGCCGAACGTCAAGGACGGCAAGGGCGGCTTGCGCGACCTGCATACGCTGTTCTGGATCGCCAAATACGTCTACCGCGTGCGCGAGACTGACGAGCTGCTGGAACGCGGCGTATTCGACGCGCAGGAATACCGCACCTTCCGCCGCTGCGCCGACTTCCTGTGGTCGGTGCGCTGCAATCTGCACTTCTTCGCCGGACGCGCCGAGGAACGGCTGTCGTTCGACATGCAGCGCGAGATCGCGGTCCGCCTCGGCTACACCTCGCATCCCGGCATGCAGGACGTCGAGCGCTTCATGAAGCACTACTTCCTGATCGCGAAGGACGTCGGCGACCTGACCGCGATCCTGTGCGCCAAGCTCGAGGAAGAGCACAACAAGCCGGCGCCGGTGCTGAGCCGGATGGTGGCGCGGCTGCGGCCCGGCACCAAGCGGCGGCGGGTTAACGGCAGCGACGACTTCATCGTCGACAACAACCGCATCAACCTCGCCGCACCCGACGTGTTCAAGCACGATCCGGTCAATCTGATCCGGATCTTCCGCCTCGCGCAGCAGAACAACCTCGCCTTCCACCCCGATGCGATGCGCACGGTGACGCGCTCGCTCAAGCTGATCAACACCCAGCTGCGCGAGAACGACGAAGCCAACCGCCTGTTCATGGAGATCCTGACCTCCGACAACGCGGAGATCGTGCTGCGGCGGATGAACGAGACCGGCGTGCTCGGCCACTTCATCCGCGCCTTCGGCAAGATCGTGTCGATGATGCAGTTCAACATGTACCACCACTACACGGTGGACGAGCATCTGCTCCGCTGCATCGGCTTCCTGCAGGACATCGAGCGCGGCGGCAACGAGGAGTTCACGGTCGCCAGCGACCTGTTCCGCAAGATCCGCCCCGAGCACCGCCCGGTGATCTACATCGCGACCCTGCTGCACGACATCGCCAAGGGCCGGCCGGAAGACCATTCGATCGCCGGCGCCAAGGTGGCGCGGCGGCTGTGCCCGCGGCTCGGCTTCTCGGCGGCCGACACCGAGTTGGTGGCGTGGCTGATCGAGGAGCATTTGACGATGTCGACGGTGGCGCAATCGCGTGACCTGTCCGACCGCAAGACCATCGAGAATTTCGCTGCCGTGGTGCAGTCGGTCGAGCAGATGAAGCTGCTGACGATCCTGACCACGGCCGACATCCGCGGTGTCGGCCCCGGCGTGTGGAACGGCTGGAAGGCGCAGCTGTTGCGAACGCTGTATTACGAGACCGAGCCGGTGCTGACCGGCGGCTTCTCCGAGGTCAACCGCGCCCAGCGCATCGCGGTGGCGCAATCCGAATTCCGCCGCGCCTTCACCGAATGGCCGGAGGCCGAGCTCAACGCCTATATCGGCCGGCATTATCCGGCCTACTGGCTCAAGGTCGAGCTGCCGCGCAAGATCCGCCAGGCGCGCTTCATCCGCGCCAGCGAGCAGGCCGGCCACAAGCTCGCGATCAATGTCGGCTTCGACGAAGTCCGCGCCGTCACCGAGCTGACGATCCTGGCGACCGACCATCCCTGGCTGTTGTCGATCATCGCCGGCGCCTGCGCCTCTGCCGGCGCCAACATCGTCGACGCCCAGATCTACACCACGACCGACGGCCGCGCGCTCGACACCATCTCGATCTCGCGCGAATACGACCGCGACGAAGACGAGGGCCGCCGCGCGACGCGGATCGGCGAGATGATCGAGCATGTGCTGGAAGGCAAGCTGCGGCTGCCCGAGGCGGTGGCGAAGCGGGCGGTGCGCAGCAAGGCGCGGCCGTTCATCGTCGAGCCCGAAGTGACCATCAACAACCAGTGGTCCGACCGCTACACCGTGATCGAGGTCTCCGGGCTCGACCGACCCGGCCTGCTCTACCAGCTCACCACCGCGATCTCGAAGCTCAACCTCAACATCGCCTCGGCGCATGTCGCGACCTTCGGCGAACGCGCCCGCGACGTGTTTTATGTCACCGACCTGCTCGGCGCCCAGATCACGGCGCCGACCCGGCAGGCCGCGATCAAGAGCGCGCTGCTGCATCTGCTGGCGAGCGAGGACCAGGCAGCGAAGCCGGCGGCGTGAACTTAGCGCCGCGCTAGAGCAAGAAGAAGTCGGATTGAATTCGGGCTCGCGGCAGACTGGCTGCACCTCTCCCGCTTGCGGGGGAGGTCGCATCGCATCGAAGATGCGATGCGGGTGGGGGCTCTCTCCTCGATACGACTCGCGGAGAGAGCCCCCACCCCAACCC
>NZ_JBXEJO010000092.1:0-33761 GCF_056837965.1 Bradyrhizobium ferriligni | reverse complement strand
GGTCGCATCGCATCTTTGATGCGATGCGACCTCCCCCGCAAGCGGGGGAGGTGGAGTCAGTGCGTCGTGAGATTGATCGAACTGACTGCATCATGCTCAGCCCATGCTGCCCGGCATGAAGCAGCGTGGCCTCGGGTGCCCGTCCAGATAATACGGCCAGACCATGGTGCGGCCGGCACGGTTCGGTCCGGCGACGACGGCCTCATCGGGAACGTCGACCCACTCACCCTCGAGGCGGACACGATAGTGGCCGTCCTTGGTGTCCCAATCGGCGTCATCGACACGCTTCGCGTCGCTGCCGTCGCAGCAGGGGCCCTTGACGCTGCGCAGGCTCTCATACCAGCCGTTCAACTCGGGTTGCTGGTGATCATGGGCCTGCGCCGGGCCGATCGCCGGCTTCGCCAAGAGGGCGGTGACTGCAACGAGCGTCGCACGCCAAAACCGTTTGTTCATCTGATCCTCAAATCCGGAAAGCCCATGACAGCCAACCCGGACATGGTCATCGGGATCAGGACATCAATAAAATGATGATCGTCATATCATCACATTCGTGAGAGCGCGGGGCGCTGCGGGAAGGCCGGGAGCTGACAAGCTCAGGCGAGCAGGCTCATCACCTGGTCGATCACGGCCTTCACCTGCTTCGAATCCGGCCTCTGGTGCGCGAGTGCCAGCAATCCGGCATGCACCACCATGATGGTGTGGGCGGTCACGTCAGGGTCGAAGCCCTTGCTGAACTGGGCGCGATCGGTGCGCAGCCGCGTGCGCAGCAGCTCTTCAAGCCGCCGGTTGTAGCGCTCGATGCTCTTGCGGAGCTCGACCTGGTCGAGCGAGCCGTCGGTCGCGGAATTGATCGACAGGCAGCCGCGCTGTCCCTTCTCGCCCGAGCAATAAGGAATGAAGCCGGTAAGCCACTGCTTGACGACGTCCCGCGCGGGCCCCGGCTGCGCCAGCACGCGCTCGGCCCAGCCGAGGATGCCGTCGTGATAGCGGTCCAGCACCTTCAGGAACAACGCGTTCTTGTCGCCGAACGCCGCGTAGAGGCTGGGTTTCGCGACGCCGCTCGCCGCCGTGATGTCGTCGAGCGAGGTCGCCTGAAAGCCCTTCTGCCAGAACATCTGGCGGGCGATTTCCAGGACATCGTCCGGATCGAAGCTGCGCGGCCTTGCCATATCCGTCTTTTATGTACTCTCGCGTCGGATGTGAAGCCTTCACCTTGCCGTGAAGGCAGGTCCGGCTATTGACGTAATCTCTATTCTGTACTTAGAAGTACATAATGAAATCGGGAGGTCACGCCATGAAAGCTGTTCAGGTCGTTGCGTTCGGACGTGCTGCGGAGGTGGTCAAGCTCAACGAGGTGCCGGACGTGGGCAGCCCCGGCCCCGACGAGGTCGTGGTCGCGGTGGAGGCCGCGCCGATCAACAATTCGGATTTCATGATCATCGCCGGGCGATACGGCTATCTGCCGTCGCCGCCGGCCACTCTCGGGATCGAGGGCGTTGGAAGGGTCGTCGCCAGAGGATCACAGGTGAGGAACCTGAAGGAAGGCGACCGCACGCTGATTCCGTTCACAGTCCCGACCTGGACCGAGCGGGTCAAATTCACGGCGTCATGGCAGCGTCCGCTGCCCGAGAATGCCGACGTCCGGCAGCTCTCCATGATCGGGGTCAACCCGGCCACCGCCTATTTGCTGCTGACCGATTTCGTGAAAGTCGCGCCCGGCGGCTGGGTGATCCAGAACGGCGCCAACTCGGCGACGGCCCGCGCGGTGATCGCAATCGCCAGATCGCTCGGGCTCAAGACCGTCAACATCGTCCGGCGCGAGGAGGTCGTGGATGAGGTCAAGGCGATCGGCGGCGATATCGTGCTGCTCGACGGGCCGGATCTCGCCAAGCGCGTCGCCAGGGAAACGGGTCGGGCGCCGATCCAGCTGGCGCTTGACGTCGTTGGCGGTTCATCCGTCTTGAACCTGATGAACTGCCTCGCCCCAAAGGGCGTGCTGGTGATCTACAGCGCGATGAGCGGCCAGCCGTTCTCCGGCTCGGCCTTGAGCGTGATCTTCAACGAGGTGTCGGTGCGCGGCTTCTGGCTCGGCCATTGGGGCAAGACTGCGACGGATGAAGCGTTGGCCGGGATGTACGACCATCTGGTGCCGATGGTCGCATCGGGCGCGATCAGCGCGCCGGTGGTCGGAACTTATCGCCTCGAGGATTTTTCGCAGGCGATCGCGCAGGCGTCGGCATTCAAGGGCAAGGTGATCTTCACGCCAAGCTAGAGCACGATGAGATTAGGTTGAGCTGTAAACCGCGCCGACGGTTCACCTCTCCGAGGGGGAGAGGTGGACCGAAATCGCGGCAAGCCGGGCAGCTAGACGATGGTCGAGAGCGTGAACGCGTGCCACGCACCCCAGTCAATGCCATCGTACGCTCGCACATACATGCTGTCAGTGCCGGTGGTGGCGCCGCCACGCATCCAGATGTCATCGAGGTCGGCGGCATTGACGTCGATCACGGTGCTGGCTGCCCAATGGGAGTTCGCAGAGGTCCAGAAATAGCCGCTGTTGGCGTTGCTGCCGCCATCCCAAAACTGGTATGCGGCCGCGGGATTTCCGTCGACGTCGGAATAGGACAACAGGTTGCCGACCTGGCTCCACTCGTTGACGTGCAAAGTCTGATTGCTGATCGAAGCGACGGGTGCGTGGTTTGCCAGGCTGGTCACCGTAAAGCTGTCCCAATTGCTCCAGGCGGTGCCGTCGAACGCCCTGACCCACATGGTCTCGGAGCCGCCGGCGGTGCCGCCTTGCACCCAGATGCTGGACAGATCGGACGCCGGAACGTCGATCACCGTGTTGGCTGCCCAGTGTGAATTGGCCGGCGTCCAGAAATAGGCGCTGTTGGCGGCCGAGCCACCGTCCCAGAACTGGTATTGGGTGATTGCATCGCCATCGGCGTCGGATGCCGTCGTCCAGTTGACGAGCTGCGCCCATTGCGCGGCGTTCAGGGTATGATCGTTGATCGTCGCGGTGGGAGCCGTATTCGTCGACGTCAGAGTAAAGCTGTCCCAATTGCTCCAGGCGGCACCGTCGAATGCCCTTACCCACATCGTCTCGGAACCGGTGGTCGAGCCGCCTTGAATCCACAGATTGGCCAGATCGGATGCCGAAACGTCGATCGTCGTGTTGGCAGCCCAGTGGGAATTGTCGGGCGTCCAGAAATAGGCGCTGGTCGTCCCCGCGCCGCCGTCCCAGAACTGGTATTTGGTGATCGTGTCACCTTCGGCATCGGTGGCAGTGAGCCAGCCCTGCGGTTTGATCCATTGATTGACGTGCAGCGACTGGTCGTTGATCGTCGCGACCGGCGCCGTGTTCGGCGTCGACGTCAACGTGAAGCTGTCCCAGTTGCCCCAGCCCGTTCCGTCGAATGCTCTGACCCACATCGTCTCGGAACCGGTCGTCGAGCCGCCTCGCACCCAGACGTCGGCCAAGTCGGCCGCCGAGACTTCGATCGTCGTGTTGGCGTCCCAGTGGGAATTGGTTGGAGTCCAGAAGTAGCCGCTGGTGGCAGACGTGCCGCTGTCCCAGAACTGGTACTTCGTGATCGCATCATGATCGGCATCCGTCGCCGTCAGCCAGCTGCTGATGGTAACCCACTGATCGATGTGCGTGGAATGATCGCCGATCGTCGCGACGGGGGTCGAGTTCGTTGACGTCAGCGTGAAGCTGTCCCAGTTGCCCCAGTCCGATCCGTCGAACGCTCTGACCCACAGCGTCTCGGCGCCGGTCGTCGAACCGCCGCGGATCCAGACATCGGCCAGCTCGGCCGCCGATACCTCGATCGTCGTGTTGGCGTCCCAGTGGGAATTGCTTGGAGTCCAGAAGTAGCCGCTGGTTGCTGACGTGCCGCTGTCCCAGAATTGGTATTTGGTGGCGGCATCCCCGTTGGCGTCGGTGTAATTCAGCCAATCCGTGGCTTGCACCCATGTGTTGATATGCAGCGACTGGTCGCTGATCGTGGCAACCGGCGTACTGTTCGGAATCGTCGTGAAGGTGAACGACGTCCAGGTACTCCAGGCAGTCCCGTCGAAGGCACGTGCCCACAGCGTTTCCGAGCCGCTGACCGAACCGGAACGCAACCACACCTCGGAGAGGTCAGACGCCGCGACGTCGATGATGGTGTTGGCGTCCCAGTGGGAATTGGTTGGAGTCCAGAAGTAGCCGCTGGTCGCGGACGTACCGCTGTCGAAGAACTGATAACTGACCGCGGAATTGCCATCGGCGTCGGAATAAGTGAGCCATGGCTGTATTTTTTGCCAGTGATTGGACAACAGGCTGTGGTTGCCAATCGTGACGACCGGTGCGGTATTGGCCATGGTTTGCGTCCTCGTGGGGTGCGCCGGTCGAGACCGGCTAATTTCCAAGGTGCAAGGCAATCAATTTTGGACCGTGAGGCGGGCTATTCCTGGTCCAGTGTCATTCGGCTGGGATCAGCGCATTCCAAAGAAATCGTTAATATCAAAATCAGGATCGCAGAGTTTGAGTGCAGCATCTATGATGGGTGTCACACCCATCGGTTTACTCGCCTGCGGCAAAACGTCATAGGTATCCGGTTCCGAACGGCCTCGCCCTGCCGTTGCGGCTTGAGACGCGCCCGGCTTGCCGTTACCAGTGCGGCTCGGATGCATCTGCGAGTCATTGGTGAAGACCGGATCGGACCGCGCGAGCCGACGCAAGCAATGCCCGGCGCATTTGGAGATAGGGAACGTTCTCATGGCGAACACGACGGCGGAGCTTGAAGCGCTGCTGATGCAGCGATCGTTGACCGATCCGCAGCTTCTGGCGACGGCGGAGGCGGCATCGGACTTCCGGATCCTGCCGGATGCCACGGTGATCAAGATCGGCGGGCAGAGCGTCATCGACCGCGGCCGCGCCGCCGTCTATCCGCTGGTCGACGAGATCGTCGCGGCCCGCAAGGCGCACAAGATCCTGATCGGCACCGGCGCGGGCACCCGCGCCCGGCACCTCTATTCGATCGCAGCCGGGCTTCGGCTGCCGGCCGGCGTGCTCTCGCAGCTCGGCGCCTCGGTTGCGGACCAGAACGCGGTGATGCTGGGCCAGCTGCTCGCCAAGCACGGCATCTCCGCGGTCAGCGGCGCCGGGCTTTCGGCAGTGCCGCTTTATCTCGCCGAGGTGAACGCCGTGATCTTCAGCGGCATGCCGCCCTACGGCCTCTGGATGCGGCCGGCATCCGAGGGCATGATCCCGCCCTACCGCACCGACGCCGGATGCTTCCTGGTCGCCGAACAGTTCGGCTGCAAGGCGATGATCTATGTGAAGGACGAGAACGGCCTCTACACTGCGAACCCCAAGACCTCGAAGGGCGCGACCTTCATCCCGAAAATCTCGGTCGCCGAGATGAAGGCCAAGGGATTGCAGGATTCGATCCTCGAATTCCCGGTGCTCGACCTGCTCGCCACCGCGCGCCATGTCCGCCAGGTGCAGGTCGTCAATGGCCTCGTCCCCGGCAATCTCACCCGTGCGCTTGCGGGCGAGCATGTCGGCACCATCATCACCGCGAACTGAGCAGAGACACGACCATGGATGACACCATCAAGCACGTCGCTTCGCCGCTCGCGCGCCAGACCCTGCTCGACAGCGATCTCACCCGTCCGGTTGCCGGCGGGCGCCCGATCCCGCTGCTGCCCTGGGTGCAGGTGGTGAAGATCGGCGGCCGCTCCATCATGGATCGCGGCCATGAAGCGATCCTGCCGATCGTCGCCGAGCTGCGCGCACTGCTGCCCGAGCACCGCCTGCTGATCCTGACCGGCGCCGGCATCCGCGCCCGCCATCTCTACAGCGTCGGCCTCGATCTCGGCCTGCCGGTCGGCTCGCTCGCGCCGCTCGCCGCCAGCGAGGCCGGTCAGAATGGCCATATCCTGGCCTGCCTGCTCGCGCCGGAGGGCGTGTCCTATATCGAGCATCCGACCATCGCGAGCCAGCTTGCGATCCATCTCTCCGCGGCCCGCGCTGTCGTGGGCAGCGCGTTTCCGCCCTATCACCATCATGAATTCCCGGTCTCGCGCATCCCGTTGCATCGCGCCGACACCGGCGCGTTCCTGATTGCCGATGCGCTCGGCGCCGCCGGCCTGACGATCGTCGAGGACGTCGACGGCGTCTACACCGATGATCCGAATGGTCCCGAGGGCAAGAAGGCGCAGTTGCTGCGCGAGGCCAGCCTCGCCGAGCTTGCGAAGCTGAAGGGCACGCTGCCGTTCGATCCTGCGCTGATCGAGGTGATGGCCAATGCGCGGCATATCGAACGCGTGCAGGTCGTGAACGGCCTCGTTCCCGGCCGGCTCACCGCGGCGCTGCGCGGCCAGCATGTCGGATCGATCATCCGCACCGGCGCACGGCCGGCCTGATACGGCCGCAATGGCCGCGCGCCGTGTTTTGCGGCGCGCGCCAATCCACTGCGATGATGGGGCGGCGACTACTTGATCGTCGCGTGCACGGTGATGACCGAGGTGCCGGATGCCTTCGGCCCCTGGCCTGTTGCCTTGATGGCAAACGTGTCGCTGCCCTTGTACTTGGCCTTCGCCCTGTATTCGAAGGTCGATGCGTTGATCTTCTTCAGCTTGCCGTAGGCCGGCTTCTGCGAGATGGACGAGTCCGTCACCGTGCCGCGGATTCCGATCGGGATCTGGCAGCTTTGGCCTGACGCGACGTCGATGTCGCCGGACGAATTCTCGCCCCAATCCGCCAATGTCATCGACATCGAGCATTCCGGCACGGGCTGCGCCGAAGACGCTGGCACGACACTTGATGCCGCAAAGATGAACGCCGAAGCGGCTGCCGTCGACAACCGTGTCGTGACGATACTCGTTTTCATGCAAGGCCCACTGCTGAAGGTTCTCGGCGCAGAAATCCTGCAACGTGGGAGCAGGGGTGGCAAGGGCTTCGCCTCGCCCGCGCGACATGTGTTGAAATGCCTGGGCGCTTGTTGCGTCGTTGAAGCGCCCCCATACTCATCGCAGCCTTGATCTGATCGGGGCAAAGGCGCGCGTGACAGGGAAGGGTTCCAATGGCTGAAAGCAACGACGGTCAGGCAAACGCTCAACCAGCCGGGTTTGCCGGCGTCACCCGCAAGACCCTCGAGCGTCTCGCTTTGCCCGGCGATGATCGCGAGCTTGTCGTCGCCGAGGTGACCTATCCGCCCGGCGGGGTCGCTCCGCTGCACCGCCACCCCGTTGGCGGCGTGGTCTTCATCGTCGAAGGCGTTGCCGAGTCCGCCTATGGCGACGAGGCGCCACGCCAGTATCGGGCAGGCGAGACCCTGCAGGATCGGTCCGACGTTCCGCACACGCTGTTTCGCAATTGCGATCCGGACCGGCCGCTGCGCTTCCTGACGATCTACGCGCTCGAGCCCGGGCGCGCCTACACGATCGAGCCGTGAGGTTGCGAAAAGGCCAGAGGCAAAATACTACCGCTGGCTCGCTTGAGGTTTCGGGTTTGCGCCAGCCAGCGGAGGTGGAACGGCGAGCAGGAGGCAAACCGATTCCACCAGGAGTTCATGTGCACGGTCGACAATGTCGTCCAACGAACTCGTCTTCGCGAACATGGCCTGGGCTTCAGCCAACAACCGGTCACGCGTTGGTATGCTGGGCAGATGCAAGTCGGCACGATGCTGCAACAGAGCAAGCGCTTCCCGCACCGACAGTCCGGTTTCGTGGACCGACGATTTGATAGCCAGCGCGATGTATTCGGGATTGAAGCGACCAGCGAGCTGCTCAGCCGTTCGCTTGATCACACGCGATCCCAAGCGCTGCTCATTGCGCAGGACCTGCATGGGCGGCGCCTTCAGATCCCAGACAATGCCGAGCCAGGACAAGGCCACCAAGACATAATAGGTCACGTCAATCTCCCACCACCGGAAGCCTTGCCGCGCACTACTTTGATAGGCGTGATGATTGTTGTGCCAACCCTCACCCATCGTAAACAGAGCCAGCAGCCAATTGTTGCGGGAGTCATCGCCCGTAACATACCGCTTGCGTCCGTGAACATGTGCGAGGGAGTTGATGCAAAACGTTGCGTGATACAGCAGCACGGTGCTCCAGAAGAAACCGACCACCAGCCCCGGGCATCCGGCAATGAGGAAGCACAGACCTGCGACCACGATCGCCGGCAAGACCTCCAATCTGTGCAGCCACATCAACTCCGGATATGAGGCGAAATCCGAAACTTTCGTCAGATCCGTTGCATCGTGCTGTCGATAAAAGATCCACCCGAGATGACTGTGCACGAAGCCTTTATGCCCCGGCGAATGCACATCCTGCTCGGTATCCGAATGAAGATGGTGATGTCGATGTTTCGCGGCCCACCAAAGGACGCTTTTCTGAGCGCTGCTTTGGGCAAGGAATGCAAGGATGAATTGAAACGTCCGGCTTGTTGAGTAAGCCCGGTGCGAGAAGTACCGATGATAGCCGGCGGTGATCGCAAACATGCGCAGCCAGTATAGGGCGACGCAAATTGCAGTCGCCTGCCATGAGACGCCCGTCCAGACCGCCGCCAGACATCCTGCGTGCACCAGCAGAAACGGGAGGACCTGCGGGTACATGATGTCGTCGTGTTGCTGATCTGGATCGATATTGGTGGACACGCTCGCGACCTCGGCTGCTTCAATGCGCAGGCCGTTTCGCAGGCGGACGGTTCAAGTCCTGATCCTGGCGGGCATCACGCGCGGTGTTGACAAAGAGAACCCCGCGGCCGGGTGACCAGTCGCGGGGTCGCGTAACCAGAGGCTTTGCCAGTTCATCCGTGGTCAAAGCAGCATGGCCGATTGTCGCAGCTTACACCGCGCGTAGATTGTCCGCAGCAGATTTGCCGGTCCGGCGGTCTGCAACGATTTCAAAAGACACCTTCTGACCCTCGTTGAGGGTGCTCATGCCGGCGCGTTCGACTGCGCTGATATGAACGAAAACGTCCTGGCCGCCATCGTCCGGCTGAATGAAGCCGAAACCCTTCTGGCCGTTAAACCACTTCACAGTTCCCATGCTCATGGAAAATCGTCCTATAGATGCGTGTTTGGAGCCGCACTCACGAGCGCAGCAGGCGAATTCGAAGTTTAGGGGGTGAGGGTCGTCAGTCAGGCACGCTATCAGCGGCGAGGCCAAGTCGTTCGGCCGAAACTCCATCCGAGGTATATGGCTACAGTTCGATCATTCGGCAAGTGGCTTTCCTCCCTTTCTGACCTCGACCGCTCCATTCCCCTGTGAATGGTTGTAATTCATGGAGCGCAGCGGCAAGCCTGCCTGACCGCGCAGCAGGGACATCGCGGTTACGTGCACACGCCCTAATCCTTCTTCGCCGTCAGCCCGTCGACCATCGCGCGCGTCAACGTTGCGATCTCGCTGCGCAATGCGCCGATCGGCACTGCGATCAGCTTGTGCTCCAGCCCGAGCGCGACCATGCCATGCACGGCGGAGAACAGGCTGCGCGCGGTGACGCCGAGTTGCGCCGGCGAACGCTGCGGAAACAATGCGGCGAGCGGCTTGTAGATGTGGCGGAACAATTCCATCTGCTCGGTGATCGCCCATTCCGGCACCGGCTTGCCGGGCTGCATGCGATGCTCGAACAGCGCGCGCCACAGTTCGAGATTGTCGGCGGCGAAGTCGCAATAGGCGACCGCGATCCGCACCAGCATCTCGCGCGGCGCCGCAGCCCCGCCGATCTCGGCCAGCGACAGCGACGCATCGAGCCGCGCCAGCGTGCGCGAGCCGACGCGCAGGATCAGCTCGTCGACATCCTCGACCAGATTGTAGACGCCGCCATTGGCGACCCCGATTTCCTGGGCCAGTTCGCGGGTTTTCAGGCCACCGAGACCCTTTGCCGCAATCGCCCGTTCCGCCGCCTCGATCAGCGCTTCGCGCAGTTTTGCTCGTCGTTCCAATGCCTTGGACATCTTTGATCCTTCGTTAACCGTCACTTTGAGCGATGCTCAAATAATTCTTGAGCGTCGCTCATTATGTGGTACAAGAGATTCATGAGCGATGCTCATAACAGGGAGCGACCAAATGTTCAAAACTGTTTTCACTCTTTTCCGCGGCAGCGTGGCAGCAGCGGAGGAGGAACTGCAAGACCGGACCGCGCTGGTCATCCTCGACCAGCAGATGCGCGATGCCGCCGCCGCCGTCGACCGCTCGAAGCGGACCCTGGCGCTGGCGATCGCCGGCGACCAGCAGGAGGGCCGGCGGCTCGACGCCACCAACGCCCGGATCGCCGATCTCGAGGTGCGCGCGTCGGCGGCACTCGAGGGCGGCCGGGAAGACCTCGCCCGCGAAGCCGCGCAGGCGATCGCCAATCTCGAAGCCGAGCGCGATGCCGCGATGACCGCACGCGCGCTGTTCGCCTCCGAGATCACGCGGCTGAAGCGCCATGTCGGCAACGCCGAGGCGCGCATCGCCGAGCTCGACCGCGGCCGCCGGCTGGCCCGTGCCTCGGAAGCGGTGCGTTCGCTGCGCCGGAGCGGCATCGAGGCAGCGCGCCCCTACGAGTCGACGCTGCCGGAAGCGGAGGCGACGCTGAAGCGGCTGCGCGAGCGGCAGATGGAGATCCAGGCCGCCGACGAGGCGTTGATCGAGATCGACGCCGCCGCGGGACCATCAGCCACCGCCGAGAAGCTCGCCGAGCAGGGCTTTGGCCCGCGCATGAAATCGACCGCCGACGACGTGCTGGCGCGGCTGAAAGCCAAGCGCCCGAACGCAGCCTGAAACCTCAAGCCTGAAACTGATCCTTCGTCAAATTTCGCAACATCAAGGAGATTACCATGAACCAGACCATCCAACCCCACAGCAGCAGCTGGGTTACCTTCACCTACGCGTCCTTCGCAGCCTCCGCCTTCCTCGTCGCCATCGGCGTGTTCTTCCTGCCGATCGACCTCTGGATGAAGGGCTATCTGACGATGGGCATCGTGATGCTGATCCAGACCTGCGTCACACTGACCAAGACGGTGCGCGACAATTACGAGAGCAGCAAGTTCGTGAACCGCATCGAGGACGCCAAGGCCGAACGCCTGCTGATGGAAGTCTCCAAGGCGGCGTGAGATGGCTGCCTGGACGAAGCGGCGGGTGTTTCGCACTCGCCGCTTTTGCCTAAAACGCTTTGCGCCGATCGGGCGCCAGACTTGGCGGTCCCGTCATCCTGAGGAGCGCGTAGCGCGTCTCGAAGGATGCACGGCCCGGCTGGTGGCCGTCGACCCTTCGAGACGCGCGTTCCGCGCTCCTCCAGCGACAACGGCGAAGCCGTTGCGCGGGGGTGACGGTGAAGGAGCTGGCGCTCTGCAGCCACGAGCTTCACTTCTCGCAATGACGGGTGGATAGACTGCCAGCTCTTACGGCCAACTTGTTCCGTTTCCGGAAGGCCTTGTTTACCCTGCGGCTAACAGCGTCAGGTTGCGCTCATGGCTCCTTAACAGGGATGAGTGCAGAGATCGCGCCCGAGGGACAGAGAAATGGCGTCCACGGACAATCCCACGCCGGCTTCGCGCGGCAGCAAGAACCTTGTTAAGAACCTCGGCAAGGCACGCGCCGCCTTTGACGGTCTGCGCAGCCATGGCGGCTTCTGGCTGAAGGCGCTGTCGCAGCCGACCATCGATCTCAGCTTGCGCACCCAGGCCGGCCAGCGCACCCGCATCGTCGAATCGCCCGGTCTGTCGCTGCCGAGGGACGAGCTCGACGCGCTGGTCGAGCAGCTGCGGATCGTCGCCGCCAAGACGCTGCCCGAGGAGAGCCTGACCTATGGCATCTTCTCCGGTGAACCCGAGCGGCTGTCGCGCGCCGTCGTCACCTTGATCTCGGAGGAAGACACCGGGCGGCCGATCGCCTTCAACGCGCTGTCGGTGATGGACGTGCCGCTCGACGGCGAGCCGGCCGAGGTCACCCATCTCGGCCTCGTCATGGTCGATCCCGATGTGCGCGGGCAGGGGCTGTCCTGGGTGCTCTACGGCCTGACCGCGCTGGTGCTGTTCGCCCGCGACGGGCTGCGGCCGAAATGGATCTCCAACGTCACCCAGGTGCCCGCGGTGGTCGGCATGGTCAGCGACACGTTCTCGGACGTCTACCCGTCGCCGCTGCCGGGCGCGCGGCAGAGCTTTGCGCATCTGCAGCTGGCGCGCGGCATCATGGCAAGGCATCGCGCGGTGTTCGGCGTCGGCGAGGAGGCCGGGTTCGACGAGGCGCGCTCGGTCATCACCAACGCCTATACCGGCGGCTCGGACGCGCTGAAGAAGACCTTCGAGATCGCACCGAAGCACCGCAATGCCGTCTACAACGAGTTTTGCGCGCGCGAGCTGGACTACGCGCGCGGCGACGACGTGCTGCAGATCGGCCGCGTCGATCTTGCCGGCGCGCGCCGCTATCTCATGAGCGAGGTGCCCTCGGGCTCGCTGCCGTCGCTGCTCGCGGCGTCCGCGATGCTGGCGCTGCAGCGGCTGGTGCTGCCGGTGGTCTACTGGATGGACGACAGCCGCGCCTTCGGCACGCTGCGTCCGCGCAAGCAGGATAGCGGGGCCGCGCGATGAATTTCGACTACTACTCCTTCACCGGCCGCAATATCGGCTTCATCGACGAGCACGAGCAGCAGCTGCTGCGTCAGGCGCGGGTGTTCGTCTGCGGCGTCGGCGGGATGGGCGGCGCGGCCTTCATGGCGCTGGCGCGCGCCGGCGTCGGCAAATTCGTGATCGCCGACATCGACCGCTTTGAGGTTTCCAACCTCAACCGCCAGGTGTTCGCCTTCGCCGACGAGGTCGGGCGCGAGAAGGCGGCGGTCGCCGCCGAAGCGGCGAGGCGCATCAATCCGACCATCGAGATCGAGGTGCTTGGCGAGAACTGGACCAGCGAGCTCGCCGCGATCGCCGCGCAGTGCCCGGTCATCGTCAACGGCATGGACGATATCGCCGCCGGCGTTCATCTGTACCGGACCGCGAAGCGCGCCGATGCAACCGTGATCGACGCCTACATGTCGCCGCTGCCGTCGGTGATCGTGGTGCGTCCGCATGATCCGCGGCCCGAGCAGCGCCTCGGCTTCCCGACCCTTGGCAAGGACTGGACCGATATCACCGAGGACGACCGCCGCGCCGCGATGCGCGCCGAGATCGAGCACGTGATGCTGCACTCCTCGTCGCGCAACTATGTCGACCTCGCCGTCGCCGGCGAAGTCGCGGCGGGCCGCCGCAGCCGGATGTCGTTCGCGCCGATGGTGATCTCGACCGGCATGCTGATGGCCTATGAGGCGGTCGCGCTGATCCTCGGCCGCACCTCGGGCACCGATTGCCGCGGCTGGTTCCTCAATCCGTATCGGCCCGCGATCGAGAAGCCGCGCAATGCGCTCGTCGCCGCCTTGATGCGTCCGCTGGTGCGGCGGGCCATCGATGAACTGACTGGCAGCAAATGACCTCCGGGGTGATCGCCGATTCCATCGTCAATCTGTGCGGCGCCATCGGGCTCGCCGTGGCGATGATGACGTTCTACCGGCGCGATCCGAGGAGCCCGCTGACGCGCCGCCTGCTGCTCGCGCTCGGCGTGATCGCGATCCTGTTCCTCGACCGCGGTCTTGCCTGGTGGACCGGAA
Organism: Bradyrhizobium ferriligni; assembly: GCF_056837965.1. Lineage (NCBI taxonomy): Bacteria > Pseudomonadati > Pseudomonadota > Alphaproteobacteria > Hyphomicrobiales > Nitrobacteraceae > Bradyrhizobium > Bradyrhizobium ferriligni. The sequence goes on along the minus strand of NZ_JBXEJO010000092.1, from coordinate 20,146 downwards.
GCCGCCTGCTCGACCGCCTCTCGGTGATCCCGGCCTCGCTGGTCCCGCTCGGCGCCCTGATCGTCACCGAAGGCATTTTGCGGCGCCACGCGCCGCGCGCGGTCAAGATCGCGGCGCTCGCGGGCGGCATCCTGCTCGGGCTTGGCGGCCTGTTCGGGCTGCAACGGCTGGCGATGCCTTACGCGATCGCGCTGGCGCTGTTCCAGCTCTTGGGCTTCGCCACCTGCGCGTTCCTGCTGGCGACGCGGGATCGCGCCGCGCTGATGGCCTCGGAGAACCGCAGCATCGGCCGCATGGCGGTCGGCGCGCTGGTCGTGATCCCGTTCATCCTCACCGATTTCCGCACGCTGTTTCCTGATATCCCCGTGCGGCTCGGCGCACTGGGCGCGCTGCTCACCGTGACCGTGATGCTGATCGCCGGCGGCGGCGCCGAGACCCGCCGGCACGGCCTTGCGATGATGGCGCTGCGGCTGATCTCGTCGGGCCTCCTAGGCCTCGCCGCTGCCTTCATGGCACCCGACGTCGACGCCGCGCAGATGGTCCGTTTCGTCGCGGTTGCGATCGCCGGCGTGCTGACCATCGGGTTGATGACGGACGCGCTGCGCGCGCTGTTCGAATCGCAGGAGCCGGGCGTGCTCAATTCGGTCGCGGCATCGCCGGCGCAGACCCGCGAGCAGTTGATCGCCGAGCTGGCGCGGCATCCGATCTTCGAAAGCGCGCGGCGCTTCCGCGAGAACGAGCTCGCGCTCTACGATCCGCCGCTGCTGCACGACTTCCTGTCGGCGCGGCGCGTGCTGCGGCGGTCCGACGCGCCGTGGGGACTGGCGCCGACCGATCCCGCGGCCGAGCGCATGGTCTCGCTGATCTCAGCCAACAACGCCTCCCATGTCATCGTGCTCGGGCATGATCCGCTCGACCTGATCGTGCTCGCCGTGCCCGTCACCGCGGCCGATCCCGCCACTGAAACCGCACTGGCGCTGGTGCGCCGGCTGCTGGCGTTGACCCCGGAGGCCAAATGACATCCGAGATCCGCGAGGGCGACCGCAGGGCGGCATTCGACGCCGCGCTCAATGCCTATGGGCGCGGCAGCCTCTACGTGCCGCCGCTGTGGAGCGATTTCGACCGGATGTTCGATCCGGCGAAGAACCCGTTCGTCACCGAAGGCCACGGCCGCTATGCGCTGTTCTCGGCGCATCGCGATGGGCGGCCGGTCGGCCGCATCGCCGCCTCGATCCACGACGCGTCCAACCGCAAGCACGGCACCCGCCACGGCGCATTCGGCTTCTTCGATTGCATCGACGACGTCGAGGTGGCCGATGCGCTGCTGCGCGCCGCCGAGCAATGGCTGTCGGCGCGCGGCATGAGCCGCGTCGCCGGCAATTTCAATCTGACGGCGATGCAGCAGATCGGCGTGATGACCGACGGGTTCGACCATGCGCCGTTCACCGACATGATGTGGTCGCCGCCGCACATTGCAACGCATCTCGAACGCGCCGGCTATGCCGCGACCTTCCCGATGACGACGTTCGAGATCGCGCTCGATGGCGGCAAGCCGGAGCAATTGCTCGGCGACAAGCAGCGCGCGGTGCTCACCGATCCGGATTTCGTCTGGCAGCCGATCAAGCGTTCCGCCTTCAAGGTGCGGCTGGAGGATGCGCGGCTGATCCTCAATGACGGCTTTGCCGACAATCCGATGTTCGTGCCGCCGACCGCCGCCGAATATCTGTTCCAGGCCGGCGACATGATGTGGATCATCGACAAGCGGATTTCGACCGTGGTCTATCACCGTGGCCGGCCCGCCGGCGCGATCATCGCGATCCCCGACCTCAATCCGCTGATCAAGGCGATCGGCGGCCGGGTCGGGCTGTCAGCGCCGGTCAAATTCGTGCAGCACCGCGTGATGAATAGGCGCGCGGTGCTGATCTATCAGTCGGTCTGCCGCGACCTGCACAATCGCGGCCTCAACGGCGCGATGCTCTACCGCACCGCGCTGGCGTTGCAGGAGGCCGGCTACCGCACGCTGGGCGGCACCTGGATCGCCGATATCAACGGTCCGTCGCTGCGCCAGGTCGAGAAGGTCGGCGCAACGCCGCTGCACCGGCTGCATCTGTTCACCAAGCGGCTGGCCGCGGCATGAGCGAGCTGACGCCGGATTTGCTGCGCGAGATGGTCGCGGAGGCGCGGCTGGCGCCGAGCGTCCACAACATCCAGCCGACCCGCTGGCGCTTGCTCGACGACGCGCGACTGGCGCTGGTCGACGCGACCGGCGTCCGCGCGCCGGTCGCCGACCCCGCGGGGCACGACGTTCGGGTGTCGCACGGCGCGGCGCTGGAGGGCATGAGCCTCGCGCTCAACCGCCGTGGCTTCGCAATCACGGGCATGACCACGATCGAGCAGCCGCTGTCGCCGCAACTCTCCGTGCTCTGCTCTTTTGCGATCAGGCAAGGAGCCGAGCCCGATCCGCTGGCGGACCTCGTGGCACGCCGCATGTCGTGGCGCGGCAAGTTCGCGGCGTCGGCTGACGATGCGGCGGCGCTGGCGTAGCTGGCTGCCGCGCGCGACGATGTGATCTGCATTGGGGATCGCGGGGCGACTGCCGATATCGCCGGCTGGGCCGACCGGGCCGAATTCTCCTTTGTCCGCGGCGACGACTACCGGGCTGAGCTGCTCGCATGGATGCGGCTGTCGCCCGGCCATCCGCGCTATCTGCTCGACGGGCTCAACCGTGATGCGCTCGCCATGAATGCGCTCGAGGCCGCCGCCGCGCGCTACGTGCTCGGCACCCTGTTCAAGCCGCTCGATCGTCTCGGCCTCGCCGCGTCGTTGCTTGCCGACGGCGCCAAGACCGCGTCGGCATCGGCGATCGTGCTGTTTTGCCGTCCCGTCGGTGAGGATCCACTCACGACCGGTCGGCATTTCTACCGCGCATGGCTGGAGATCGATCGCGCCGGTTTCGCGGCGTGCCCGATTTCGGCGCTGGCCGATCACCCTGATTTCAACGACCGGCTGCGAAGGCTCGGCAACATTGGCGCCGATCTGCGCCTCGTCAACGTGTTCCGCATCGGCCGGCCGTCAAAACCGATCAAACCGCGGCATTTCCGGTTGCCGGTTGACCGGCTCATTGTCTGAAAATTAAGCTGCAATCCCCGCTGTCAAAACTTCACGCGGTCGTGCTATGACGCCGCCCGCTAACCAACGACCGGTGGAGATGATGTCGAAGCAATCGCTGCGCGAGGAGGCCGAACGCCTCATCCGCGAGACCATGGAAAAGCGGAACCTCGTCGTCAAGCAGGGCATGACCCGGATCGAGGCCGTTTGCGGCAAATGCGGTGCGCCGAACCGGGTGCAGGCGGAAAAGGGCCAGTCCCGCGTCAAGTTCACCTGCAAGAATTGCGACCACAAGCAGGAAACGCTCTGAGCGAGCCCCTAACGCGTCTGGTTCTATTGCCCCGTCATCCTGAGGAGCCGCGAAGCGGCGTCTCGAAGGATCGACGGCCACCGGCCGGGCCGTGCATCCTTCGAGACGCGCGCGAGAGCGCGCTCCTCAGGATGACGGTGATAGCGTTGTAGTCGCGTAGGATGGGTGGAGCGAAGCGATACCCATCAATTGCATCCGCGCGGCGAGATGATGGGTATTGCTGCGCTCCACCCATCCTACGAAGCAACTCTACTTGAACGCCTCGCAGACCGTGGTGTGATCCGGTGCGATCTTGGCCGCGGCCCGCAGCGAGACGCTGCGCCACCAGGCATCGAGCGCGTGGCGGTCGCAGGCGAGCTTCACGCTCATCCCGCCGGCGAACTTGATCCAGTCCGCAAAGCTCGCGCGCGACACCGCGATCACGACCGGAATGTCGGCGCCGAGCGCGCGTTCGATCAGGAAGCCAAGCCCCTTGCCGTCGCGCTCCCGCTTGCCGAAGCGGTTGATGATGACGAGATCGGCGCCTTCAGCCAGTGCGTCGGCGACGCGGATGCCGGCGGCCTGCAGCCGCGACAGATCGAGCTTGCAGCCGGTGGCGCCAGCGCTCCGGGTATCCGGGCTCGGCGGCTGCGCCAGCAGCAGCGTCTCGCCGCTATGCACCAGCACGGCCGACAGGCTGGAATCGGCGCATTGGCCTGATTGCACCATGCCGACGACGCGCGCGCCGTGCGCTCTCAGATCGCCGGCGAAGTCGCGCAGGATGGCGTCGGGATCATCAGTGGCGTCATAGACCAGGGCGGCGAGGTCGCATTGGGCGTCGAACATGACGGGCTCTGTTCGTTGTGGAGGAGGGAGGCAGCCGCGGCGCCAAGGGGAGCCAGGGCGTCGCGGCCGCAGGTTTTGCGGGTCAGGCGGCCGGCGGGCCGTTGATGATCTGCAGCTGGGTGAATTCGGCGAGGCCTTCCTCGGCGAATTCGGTGCCGATGCCCGACTGCTTGGCGCCGCCGAACGGAATGTTCGGGGCCATGTCGAGGTGCTTGTTGATCCACACCGTGCCGGCCTCGATCCGGGTCGCGATCTCGTGCGCGCGCTTGATGTCGGACGACCAGACCGACGCGCCGAGGCCGTAGGTGGTGGCGTTGGCGCGGCGGATCACGTCATCCTTGTCGGAATATTTGATGACCGGCAGCACCGGACCGAACTGCTCCTCGTCGACCAGCTTGGAGCCTTCCTTGATGTCGCGCACGATGGTCGGCTCGATGAAATAGCCGGGGCGGTCCATCGCGGCGCCGCCGGCAATCACATTGCCGTTCTTGCGGGCATCGTCGAGGAACGCCTTGACCTTCTCGTACTGCATCTTGTTTTGCAGCGGCCCGAGCTTCGTGCCCTGCTTGGAGCCGTCATCGACCACGGTGTTCTTTGCGATCGCGACCAGCTCGTTGCAGATCTCGTCATAGACGGATTCATGCACGTAGAGCCGCTTGATGGCGAGGCAGACCTGCCCGGAGTTCTGGAACGCGCCCTCGAAGATGCCCGGCGCGACCTTCTTCGGATCGACGTCGTCGAGCACGATGCCGGCGTCATTGCCGCCGAGCTCGAGCGTGATCCGCTTCAGGGTCTGCGACGCGCTCGCCATCACCTTCTGGCCGGTGGCCGAGGAGCCGGTGAAGGAGATCTTGCGGATGTCGGGGTGCTTGGTCATGTGGTCGCCGAGATCGTTGGCGTCGGCGATGAAGTTGAGCACGCCCTTCGGCAGGATGTCCTTGACCAGCTCGGCAAAGCGCAGCGAGGCCAGCGGCGTGGTGGGGGCGGGCTTCACCACCAGCGTGTTGCCGGCGAGCAGCGCCGACGGCAGCTTGAACGCGAGGATCAGCAGCGGATAGTTCCAGGGAATGATCGCGCCGACCACGCCGAGCGGGCGGCGATAGGCCTCGACCTTGCGGTCGCCGGAATTCTCGATCACGCGCATCGGCAGTTCCAGCGAGCCGAGATAGCGGAAGAAGCCGGCCATGCCCATCACTTCGCCGGTGGCATCGGCGAGCGGCTTGCCTTGTTCGCTGGTCAGGATATGCGCGAGCTCGTTGGCGTTGGCCTCGATCACCTCGGCCATCTTGATGATCAGCTTGCGGCGCTCCTCGATCGGCGTGGCGGCCCAGGCCGGGTAGGCGGCCTTCGCGGCGGCGACAGCCTTGTCGAGCTGTTCCCTGGAGGCGCGCGGGCATTGCGCCACCACCTCTTCGGTCGCCGGATTGAGCACCGGCATGGTCTGGTCGCCGGGTACCATCTTGCCGTCGATGAGAAGCTTGTAATCACTCATTGGCCTTGCTCTCCCTGGTCAAACGGGTCCTTCGCGGACCTCGCTATATTCACGTGTATATCACGGATGCGGCGTGGACGCCACGGCCATTCAGGGCACGCGCGCGACACTGCCGAACCGAATGAATTCTCTGGAAAATCGTGAAGAAAAATCAGCCTGAGCTTCCTGCTGATTTATTCGCGGTTGCGCGCCCGGCGTCAATCGGGGCACCGCGGGCTTCAATAGATTCTAATGCCGCGCGCGCCTCTGCCGGTCACCGCCGCGGCTATACTTTTAAGGGCTGGACGCTGGTCGTCTTCGCGATATATTGGATGGAATATAACGATGATCCGGAGTGCCGGCATGCAGATCGAAACCCAGGAGCTCACCACCTGCGAAGTCGCGTCCGACGGCTGCGCGATTTCGCTGGGCTTCGTGGACGGCAAGGGCGAGCCCGCAACCATCCGCCTGTCGATCAACCAGGTCGGCGCGCTGGTCATGACCTTGCCCGGGCTGATCAGCAAGGCGCTGCAGACCCGCTTCGGCGATCAGACCTTGCGCTACGCCTATCCGCTGGATTCCTGGGTGATCGAGCAGTCGACCGATCCGGCGCAGGGCATGATGACGCTGAAGACGTCGGACGGCTTCAGCGTCTGCTTCTCGATCCCGCGCGCCCAGCAGAGCGAGCTCGGCGAGGCGCTGGTGGCGCAGCCGGCGACAAGGGTGCAGGTGCGGGCGAATTAAGATCGTAGCTTCGTAGGGTGGGTTAGCCGAAGGCGTTACCCACCATTTGTGCCGCGGCGGGAGAAGAGGTGGGTTACGCTCGGCCAACCCACGCCCCGGACTATCACCGTCATCCTGAGGAGCCGCGAAGCGGCGTCTCGAAGGATGAATCGGCCCTAGTCGGGCCGTCGACCCTTCGAGACGCGCTTCGCGCTCCTCAGGGTGACGGGATAAATAGCCGCGTAGGATGGGTGGAGCGAAGCGATACCCATCAAATAGCTGGCCGCGGGAGAGATGATGGGTTTCGCTTTGCTCTACCCATCCTACGATTCCCCGCGGCTCACTTCCCCTTCACGAACGCGGCGAATGCATCGCCGTAATCCGGATGCCAGCGCGACAGCGGCGGGCGGTTTTCGACGATATCGCCGGCGGCCCATAGGATGCGGCGCTCGTCGAGCGCGCGCGGCACGTCGTTATCTGGGCAGAGGATGTAGAAATCGCCGGCATCGAGGCGTTCGATCATGAAGTCGACGGTCTGCTCCGCCGTCCAGGCGCCGGCCGGCTTCTCGGTGCGGCCGCGCGCGGTCAGTCCGGTAAAGACGAAGCCGGGGATCAAGAGATGCGCCGATATCTTGCAGCCGGCGGTGTTGCGCAGCTCGTGCTGCAGCGCTTCGGTGAATGCCTTCACGCCGGCCTTGGAAACGTTGTAGGCGGGATCGCCCGGCGGCGTGGTGATGCCCTGTTTGGAGCCGGTGTTGATGATCAGCCCCGGCCGGCCGCGCTTGATCATGTTGGGCGCGAACGTTTGGGTGCCGTTGATCACGCCCCACAAATTGACGCCGAGGATGCGCTGCCAATTGTCCGCAGGCCCGAACATCGCACTGCCGGGCTGGATGCCGGCATTGTTCATCAGGATGTCGGTGCCGCCGAACTTTTTCGCGACCGCGGCCTCCAAGCTTGCGACCGCGTCGGCGCGGCTGACATCGACCGCTGCCGTCATGATATCAGCCGCGCCGCCCGGCGCCGCCGATGACAGTTTTGTCGCAGCATCCTTGAGCCCGTCATCGCCGAGGTCTGCGATGCAGACCTTCATGCCGGCCTGCGCGAACCGCAATGCGGCGGCAAGTCCGATGCCGGAGGCGCCGCCGGTGATCACGGCAACATGATTGGCTGATATCACGGGGTGGGGCATCGGGTGGTCTCCGGACACATATGTGGCTGAGGGTATAGTGCAGTTCGGTGGCTTCATCCTTCGAGACGCCGCTTCGCGGCTGCTCCAGCGACAAAGGCAAAGCCTTTGCGCCGGGATGAGGTCTTATATCAGACCCTCATGGTGAGGAGCGCGGCAACGTCGCGCGTCTCGAACCACGAGGCCGTGATCGAGCATACCGCGCGCACCATGCACGTGCGCGCATGGGAGGTTTTCGTACGTGCCGTCCCGATCAACGCCGGCTCGGCTTTACGGTTTCGCGTCTGCGCTGTAGAATTCGGCATATAACGCTTCCAAAAGACCTCAGCCGACAATTTGACAGGGAGTGCAAACATGGCTGTTTCGCAGGCTATTCCGATCACGCGCCATCCTTATGCCGATGGCTCCTACAAGAAGATGCTGATCGACGGCAAATGGGTCGACGCCGCCTCCGGCAAGAAATTCGAGACGCATAATCCGGCCACCGGTGAATTGCTCGCGTCGGTCGCCGAGGGCGATGCCGAGGACATCAACCGTGCGGTCGCGGCGGCGCGCCGCGCGTTCGAAGGGCCCTGGAGCAAGGTGAAGCCGTTCGAGCGGCAGAACATGCTGCTCAAGCTCGCCGAACTTGTCGAAGCCAATTTCGAGGAACTGTCTCAGCTCGACACGCTCGATATGGGCGCACCGATCAGCCGCACCCGCGGCAACCGGCTGCGCGCGCTCGGCATGCTGCGCTACTATGCCGGCCAGGCGACCGCGATCCACGGCGAGACCATCGAGAATTCGCTGCCCGGTGAGATCTTCTCCTACACGCTGAAGGAGCCGATCGGCGTGGTCGGCGCCATCATCCCCTGGAACGGGCCGCTGACCGCCTCGATCTGGAAGATCGGCCCCGCCATCGCGACCGGCTGCACCGTGGTGCTGAAGCCGGCCGAGGAATCGCCGCTGACCTCGCTGCGCATCGGCGAGCTCTGCATGGAGGCCGGCATTCCGCCCGGCGTCGTCAACGTCGTGCCGGGCTATGGCGAGACCGCGGGCGCCGCGCTCGCCTCGCATCCGGATGTCGACAAGGTCGCCTTCACCGGCTCGCACGTCACGGGACAGTCGATCATCCGCGCCTCGGCCGGCAACCTCAAGCGCGTCTCGCTCGAGCTCGGCGGCAAGTCGCCGGACATCGTGTTCGCCGACGCCGATCTCGACGCCGCGGTGCCGGGAGCTGCGATGGCGGTGTTCGCCAATTCCGGCCAGATCTGCAGCGCCGGCACGCGGCTGTTCGTCGAGCAGAAGGTCTATGACGAATTCGTCGGCCGCGTCGCCGAGTTCGGCAAGAAGCTGCAGGTCGGCAACGGCCTCGATCCCAACACCCAGATTGGTCCCTTGGTGTCGCAGCAGCAGATGGACCGCGTCTCGGGCTATCTCGACATCGGCCAGAAGGAGGGCGCCAAGGCGCTTGCCGGCGGCGGCCGTCTCACCGAGGGCGCGCTGTCGAAGGGCTATTTCGTGCAGCCGACCGTGTTCGCCAATGTGCAGGACAACATGCGCATCGCGCAGGAGGAGATTTTTGGTCCGGTGATCTCGGCGATCTCGTTCAAGGATCCGGAAGAGTTGATCAAGCGCGCCAACGCCACCACCTTCGGCCTCGGCTCGGGCGTCTGGACCACCAATGTCAGCAAGGCGCACCAGGTCGCCAAGGCGCTGCGCGCCGGTTCGGTCTGGGTCAATTGCTACCAGGCGATGGATCCGGCGGTGCCGTTCGGCGGCTACAAGATGAGCGGCTACGGCCGCGAGTCCGGCAAGCAGCACGTCGAGGAGTATCTCAACGTCAAGGCCGTCTGGATCAAGACCGGCTAGCGCTGCTTCTTACCTCTCCCCGCTTGCGGGGAGAGGTATCGCATCTACCGTCTTGGCGACCGCGCAAGCGGTCGGCCTCGTGGTTCGAGACGCGCCGCAAGCGGCGCTCCTCACCATGAGGGTCTACTATCTTGCCGCAAAACCAGACCTCATCCTGAGGAGCCCGCCGAAGGCGGGCGTCTCGAAGGATGGCCACGAGGGCACCGCCACGAAATGCGATAGCCCTGCCGCTTGCGGGGAGAGGCATAGGCCGCCTTCGGCGGCCGTCCATGAAATCGACGCCGAAGCTAAGCTTCGGCTATGTTGCATCGAAGATGCAATCCGGGTGAGGGGGTACAGGTCTCAATTTTCGGCGTGCTCGCAGAAGGGAAGCCCTTCACCCCAACGCCCACATGATTTCGGAATATTAGAAGAATATCCCTGATTTGCCCGACGCGTCAAGTTGCCTCGTCGAGCGCCGGCCGCCGCCGGCTCCTTTGCATGGGGTTGTTTTCGATATTTTCGTAAGCGCCCCTTGCTGCAGCCGCCGGTTCCTGCGTTTACCGCCCGGCGGCCTTCTTCGGCTTGCCGATGTCGCTGCGCAGCGCCTCGAGGTCCTTGCGCACGGCGCTTGCCGCGTCGCGCTCGATCTTGCGGTAGCGTGCCACCAAGGAGAGGCCGAACGGGGTCAGCACCGCGCCGCCGCCATTCTTGCCGCCGGTCTGCCGCTCCACCGCCGCCTGCCGGCAGATGCGGTTGATCTCGTCGACCAGGTCCCAGGCGCGCTTGTAGCTCATGTCCATGGCGCGGCCGGCGGCGGAGATCGAGCCGCATTCCTTGATCCGCTCAAGCAGCAGGATCTTGCCCGGCCCGATCCGGTCCTCGGCATCGAGGTCGATGCGGACGCTGAGGGAGGGGAGCGATGAGGCGCTCGATTTCGACATGGGAGACCTGTTCTCGTGGCAACAGATTGCCACTACCCGCTTTCATGAACAAGATGAACCCGTTAGATAACGGGCATGATCCGGAAAAGTGGGTACCGGTTTTCCGGGCGGATCATGCCCAGACTACAACGGGAAATGACACAAGATTAATTGGGGCAGGCATGAATCCTCCGTCGCTGTTCTCTCCGCTCAAGATCGGTCCCTACCAGCTCGAACATCGCGTCGTGATGGCGCCGCTGACGCGGATGCGGGCGGCGCGGCCGAGCCTCGCGCCGCGGCCGATGAACGCGGAATATTATGCGCAGCGCGCCACGCCCGGCGGCTTGCTGATCGCAGAGGCCTCGCCGGTGGTCGCGACCGGCTTCGGCAATCCTGGTGTTCCCGGCATCTATAGCGAGGCCCAGATCGCGGGCTGGCGCGAGGTGGTGGATGCCGTGCACGCCAAGGGCGGCTTGATCTTCCTGCAGCTCTGGCACGTCGGCCGCGTCTCGCATTCCTCGTTCCAGCCGGGTGGCGCGGTGCCGGTGGCGCCATCGGCAGTCGCGATCCCGTCGGAGTTCAAGTGCATGACGGCGGACGGCAAGGTGGTCGACTACGAGGCGCCGCGCGCGCTCGAGACCGACGAGGTCGCCTTGATGGTCGAGGCCTACCGGCAAGGCGCGAAGAACGCGCTCGCGGCCGGTTTCGACGGCGTCGAGATCCACGGCGCCAATGGCTATCTGATCGAGCAGTTCCTGCAGTCGCGCAGCAACCTGCGCACCGATCAATATGGCGGCGGAATCGAGAATCGCGTCCGCTTCCTGATGGAGGTGACGCAGGCGGTGACCGAGGTCTGGGGCGCGAGCCGCGTCGGCGTGCGGCTCTCGCCCTACGGCATCGCCAATGGCAGCGGCGAGGCCGACCCGATGCCGCTCTACAGCCACGCCATCACGGCGCTGGACAAGCTCGGGCTCGCTTATCTGCATTTCATCGAGCCGCGCGCCTCGGGCACCGGGCGCGCCGAGGTCGACTGGCAGAACGTACCGTCGGCGATGGTGCTGTACCGTCCGATGTGGAGCGGCGTGCTGATCACCGCCGGCAATTTCGTCGGCGAAACCGCCGCGAGCGCGGTCGCCGAAGGCCATGCCGACGCGATCGCGTTTGGCCGCTACTTCATCTCCAACCCGGACCTGCCGCGCCGGCTGCAGCGCGGCTATCCCTTGACCAAGTACAACCGCGCCACCTTCTATGCCGGCGAGGAGAAGGGCTACACGGATTATCCGGTGCACGACGAATTGGCGCAGGCGTAACTTCGCCGCTCCGTAGCCCGGATGGAGCGCAGCGAAATCCGGGGCTTGTATCCGCGGATACGGCGTTCCCGGATTACGCTTCGCTCCATCCGGGCTACAATAGCTCCACCTTCGGTGAGAGGTGGAGCACCAGCGATGTTTCCAGAAGACGACGAGTTCGAGCCGACCAAGAAACCAAAAGCCGTGGCGCTGGCGAAGCCCGCGGCCGGCCAGTGCCTGTGCGGCAAGGTGCGGTTCGAGATCGATGTGCCGGCGCGCTGGGCCTGGCATGATCACACCGCCGCCAGCCGCCGCGCCCATGGCGCGGTTTATGCGACCTATGTCGGCAGCTGGAAGAAGCGCTTCCGCATCACGCAAGGCGAAAGCGAGCTGTCGCGTTACGAGGATGCGAAAAGCAAGACCGCGCGCAGCTTCTGCGCCAATTGCGGCACGCCAATCATCTACGAACGCGCGCGGTCGCCGCACATGGTCAACATCCCGCGCGCGCTGTTCTCGGGGCGCACCGGCCGGCAGCCGCTCTATCACATCGCGATCGAGGAACTGCAGGAATGGGCCTATACCGGCGAGCCGCTGGTGCCGCTGAAGGGCTATCCCGGCGTGGTCTGGCAGCGCTCGAAAAAGAAGAAGCGCAGCGAGCGCGAGGGGATGTTCTAGCAAGTGCTTCGCCTCAGGCGCGCGCCCGCGGAATGCGGCCATGACCGCTCGCTCGATTGCCCCAGCTGCGCAAGTTTGGTCATCTCCCTTGATCCCCGTCGGCCAACGCGCCGACAGGCTTGGAGGGAACATGAAAAATCGCATTACCGGCCGCTCGGCATTTTTGGCGCTGCTGAAGGATGAGGGCGTCACCCATCTGTTCGGCAATCCCGGCACCACCGAACTGCCGATCATGCACGCACTGAAGGATCATCCCGATCTCACCTATGTGATGGCGATGCAGGAGAGCCTTGTGGTCGCGATGGCCGACGGCTTCAGCCGCGCCTCCGGCAAGCTGGTCGCCTGCAACGTTCATGTCGCGCCGGGCCTCGGCAATGCGATGGGTTCGCTCTACAATGCGAGCTTCACCGGCACGCCGATGATCCTCACCGCAGGGCAGCAGGAACAGGGCCATGGTCTGACCGAACCGGTGCTCTATGGCCCGCTGGTGCAGATGGCGACGCCGCTGGTGAAGTGGGCGGTCGAGGTGACGCGCCTCGAAGACCTGCCGCGCATCGTGCGCCGCGCCGCCAAGATCGCGACCACGCCGCCGACCGGGCCAGTGTTCATCTCGCTGCCCGGCGACATCCTCAATTCCGAAGCCGGCATCGAGCTCGGCCGCTCCACCCGGATCGACACGCGGGTGAGGCCGTCGGAGGATTCGCTCAAGGCGCTGGCCGCGCGCATCCTGAAAGCCGAGCGTCCCGTCATCGTCGTCGGCGACGAGATCGTCAAGAGCGATGCGTTGCGCGAGGCGGCCGATCTTGCCGAGGCGCTGGGCTGCCCGGCCTGGCAGTCGCCGACGCCTTATGGTTCGCACTTCCTGTCCGAAAGCCCGAGCTTCATGGGCGCGATCGCGCGGTTGCAGAAGGTCGCGCGCGACGTGCTGGCGCCGCATGATCTTCTGATCGCGCTCGGCGGTGATCCGCTGCGGATGTCGGTCTATAGCGAGGTCGATCCGCTGCCGGACGGGCTCTCGATCGTGCAGGTCGGGCTGGTCGACAGCGACCTCGCCAGGAACTATGGCGCCGAGATCGCGGTGAAGGCGGACGTCAAGGAAACGCTGCGCGCACTGGTCCCGGCGTTGAAGGAGGCCGGCGGCGGCGCGCTGGAGACGCGTGCCAGGCAGGGACTCGCGGCGTTGTCGACCAAAAACTGGGCGGCGAAGCGCAAGGCGCTGGTCGAACAGATCTCGAAGGCGAGCCAGACCTCGCCGATCGATCCGGACTGGCTCGCGCTGCAGGTCGTGGAGGCGATGCCCGACAACGCGATCCTGGTCGACGAAGGCCTGACCTCGTCGCGTCAGATCATCGGCTTGCGGCCGCATCGCGACCGCTACGGCTATCACGCGCTGGCATCCGGCGGCATCGGCTGGGGTCTGCCGGCCGCGGTCGGCGTCAGCCTCGCCAATCCGCAGCGCCCGGTGGTGTGCTATTCCGGCGACGGCTCGTCGATGTATTCGATCCAGTCGCTGTGGACCGCAGCCAATCACAAGCTGCCGCTCAACTTCGTCATCGTCAACAATGGCGGCTACCGCATCATCAAGCAGCGCCTGCTCGCCTTCCACGGCGATGACAATTATGTCGGCATGGACTTCATCGATCCGCCGGTCGACTTCACTGCCCTCGCACGCTCGCTCGGGCTCGAGGCGATCAAGGTCACCGACCCGCAGGAGCTGAAAGGCGTGATGACGTCGGCGTTCAGCCGGCCCGGTGCGAAGCTGATCGAGGTGGTGGTGAGCAATTCGGTGAATTGAGCGCACGGGGCGCCTCTATCACCGTCACCCTGAGGAGCGCGAAGCGCGTCTCGAAGGGTCGACGGCCCAGCCGGTGGCCGTCGATCCTTCGAGGCTCGCTCCGCTCGCACCTCAGGATGACGGTACAGCAGATGTGTGTGCCGCGTCATTGCGAGGAGCAGAGCGACGAAGCAATCCATCGTTCCACACACGCGGAAGGATGGATTGCTTCGCTTCGCTCGCAATGACGGGTGTGGCTACGTCGTCGTCTTCTTCACCCGATACCGTGTAGCCGGATGCGTCGCGTCTAGCCTCGCTCGTCCCGCGCCGAACAGCTTCTCGCGCAAGGTGCCCTTGGCATACTCGCGCTTGTAGCGGCCGCGCTTGACGAGCTCCGGCACCAGCATGTCGGCGATGTCCTCGAAATCGCCGGGCGAGATCGCAAACGCGACATTGAGGCCGTCGACGTCGGTGTCCTCGAACCATTGCTCGATCTTGTCGGCGACCTGCTCCGGCGAGCCGACCACCACCGGGCCGGCGCCGCCGATGCCGACATGCTCGGCGACCTCGCGCACGGTCCAGACCCGGTCGGGATCGGCGCGGGTGACGTTGTCCATCGCGGAGCGGCCGGCGTCGTTCTGCACGTGCCGCACCTCCTGGTCGAGCGAATAGGTCGAGAAGTCGACGCCGGTCCAGCCCGACATCAGCGCCAGCGCGCCCTCATGGCTGATATGGCTGCGATACTCGGCGTACTTCGCTTTCGCCTCCGCCTCGGTCGGCGCCACCACGATGCACATCATCGAGAACATCAGGATCTCGGCCGGGTTGCGGCCCTTCGTGGCGGCGAGCTCGCGGATCGCCGAGACGCGTGGGCCGATCACCTTCGCCGACGGTCCCGACATGAACACGCATTCGGCGTGCTCGGCGGCGAACTGCCGGCCGCGCGGCGAGGTGCCGGCCTGGTAGAGCACCGGCGTGCGCTGTGGTGAAGGCTCCGACAGGTGGATCGCGTTGAGCCGGTAATTGTTGCCGTCATGGTGCACCGGATGCACCTTGCTCGGATCGGTGAAGATGCCGCGCGCGACGTCGCGGATCGCGGCGTCGTCCTCCCAGCTGCCTTCCCACAGCTTGTAGACCAGCTCCATATATTCGTCGGCGAGCTCGTAGCGGTCGTCATGCGCGGTCTGCTTGTCCTTGCCGGCGCCGCGCGCGGCGCTATCGAGATAGCCGGTCACCACGTTCCAGCCGACCCGGCCGCCGGTCAAATGGTCGAGCGTCGACATCCGCCGCGCGAACGGGTAGGGCGGCTCGAAGGAGAGATTGCTGGTGACGCCGAAGCCGAGATTTTCCGTCGCCGCGGCCATCGCCGGGATCAGCATCAACGGTTCATTGGCCGGGGTCTGCGCCGCGTTGCGCAGCGCCGCATCCGGATTGCCGGCATAGACGTCGTAGACGCCGAGCACGTCGGCGAGGAACAGCCCGTCGAACCGGCCGCGCTCCAGCGTCTTCGCCAGATCGATCCAGTAGGACAGCTTGTTGTAGTCCTTGGTGCGGTCGCGCGGATGGGTCCACAGCCCCGGCGACTGATGCGCCACGCAGTTCATGGCAAAGGCGTTGAGCCGGATTTGTTTTGTCATTGTCGAAACCTTGGTCGAAACCGTGAGCGCCGCTTCGATTGCTGCCCGATCAGGCGTCCCGCCTCAAATTGGTGCGACTTCCCACGTTTTGGCAAGGCCCATTCGCATTTGGTGCCCTTCCGGTTGCGATCCGATCCCGATAGGTTGCGCCCCTCCAGAAGCATGATCCGGGTGTGCGACACAGCTTGTCCGACGGGTTCATGCCAAGACGCGACCGGACGAAGGAACAATCATGGCGACACGGGCCGACGCAATCGCAAACGTGCGAGAGCATTTTCAATCGGGACAGTTTTTGAAGGAACTGGACCAAAGGGTCGGCTACCAGACCGAGAGCCTGAATGCCGACAAGGCCGATGCGCTGCGCGCCTATCTGGTGGAGAATTTGCAGCCGGCCTTCGCCGAGCTCGATTTCAAGACCCACCTGATCGAGTCGCCGACCGGCCGCGGGCCCTATCTGATCGCTGACTACCAGGAAGATGCTTCGCGGCCGACCGTGCTGACCTATGGCCACGGCGACGTCGTCGACGGCATGGTCGGCGAATGGCGCGACGGGCTCGATCCCTGGCAGACCACGGTCAAGGGCGAGCGCGTCTATGGCCGCGGCACCGCCGACAACAAGGGCCAGCATTCGATCAACATGGCGGCGCTGCGCGCGGTGAAGCAGGCGCGCGGCGGCAAGCTCGGCTTCAACGCCAAGTTCATCATCGAGACCGGCGAGGAGATCGGCTCGCCCGATCTGCGCGAGGTGTGCGAGGCGCATCGCGAGGAGCTGAAGGCCGACCTGTTCATTGCCTCCGACGGGCCGCGGCTGTCGGCGGAGCGGCCGACCATCTTCCTCGGCTGCCGCGGCGGCAACCGCATCCATCTCGACGTCAATCTGCGCGAGGGCGGCAACCATTCCGGCAATTGGGGCGGCGTGCTCGCCAACCCCGCCACGATCCTGGCGAGCGCGATCGCGAGCCTGGTCGACGGCAAGGGCCGCATGAAGCTCGAGATCCTGAAACCGCCGCCGATCTCGAACCGCGTCCGCGCCGCGCTCGCCGACGTCGAGGTCAAGCCGACCGCGGACGAACCGGCGCTGGCGGAAGACTGGGGCGAGGAGGGCCTGACCGCGGCGGAGCGGCTCTATGCCTGGAACACGCTGGAAGTGCTGGCGATGTCGTCGGGCAATATCGACAAGCCCGCCAACGCGATTCCCGGCAAGGCCAATGCCGTGCTGCAGCTTCGCTTCGTCGTCGGCACCAGGCATCTCGAGGTGATCGACGCGGTGCGGGATTATCTGCACAACAACGGTTTCCCGATGGTCGAGGTCTCTGGCACGCAGCGCTTTGCCGCCTCGCGCACCGACATGGACAGTCCGTGGATCGACTGGGCGGCGAACTCGATCCGCGCCACCACCGGCAAGGCGCCGGCGGTGCTGCCGAACTTCGGCGGCTCGCTGCCGAACGACGTGTTCTCCGAAGGCCTCGGCCTGCCGACGATCTGGGTGCCGCATTCCTATCCGGGCTGCTCGCAGCACGCCCCCGACGAGCACATCCTGCTGCCGGTGACCGAGGAGGCGCTGACTATCATGGCCGGCCTGTTCTGGGATCTCGGCGAGGCGCCGCACAAGGGGTGAGGAGCGAGGCTCGCTTGTTCCCTGTCATCCTGATTTTCCCCGTCATCCTGAGGAGCGCGCTCTTGCGCGCGTCTCGAAGGATCGACGGCCACCGGCGGGGCCGTGCATCCTTCGAGGCTCGCTCCGCTCGCACCTCAGGATGACGGGGGGGGGGAAACGAGGATCGTCAGCACATAGGCGAGCGGACGCGACGCCGTTCTTGAATAGCCATACCCGGCTATGACGAGTTGAAGGCTGGTGCCTGCACTGGCAAAGGAAATCTGATGACGCTATCGACGCCGACCGCAATGTCCGGCCCAGACGCCACCACCAAGAAAAACATCACCCGCCTGATCGTCGCGACCTCGGTCGGCAATGCGCTCGAATGGTACGACATCTCGGTCTATGCCTATTTCGCGGTGTATCTCTCCAAGGCGTTCTTCCCGGCCAATGATCCGACCACCTCGCTGCTCCTGACCTTCGGCAGCTTCGGCCTGTCGTTTCTGATCCGCCCGATCGGCGGCGTCGTGCTCGGCGCCTATGCCGATCGGCACGGCCGCAAGGCCTCGCTGATGCTGTCGATCGTGCTGATGACGTTCGGCACGCTGGTGCTGGCGCTGATGCCGACCTATCAGACCATCGGCATCCTGGCGCCGATCGCGGTGTTGCTGGCGCGGCTGGTGCAGGGCTTTTCGGCCGGCGGCGAGTTCGGCTCCTCGACTGCGTTCCTGGTCGAGCACATGCCGGAGCGGCGCGGCTTCGTGGCGAGCTGGCAGTTCGCGAGCCAAGGCGTCAGCGGCCTGCTCGGCGCGGGCTTCGGTGCGCTCCTGACCTCGCTGATGAGCCCGGAGGATCTGCAATCCTGGGGCTGGCGGCTGCCGTTCCTGTTCGGCGTCTTGATCGGCCCGGTCGGCATCTACATCCGCAACCATGTCGACGATGCGACGCCGCCGCCGGCCGCAAAGCAGGAATCGCCGGTCAGGGAAGTGTTCGCGCGGCAGAAGTTCGCCACGACGCTTGCGATCGGCGCGCTCGCGGTGTCGACCGCGGTCAACTATTTGATCGTCTACATGCCGACCTATGTGGTGAAGACGCTCAACCTCGCGCCGTCGGTCGGCTTCATCGCCTCGTTCGCCGCGCAGACCGCGGTTGCGCTGCTGGCGCCGATCGCAGGCATGGTCTCCGACAAGATCGGACGCACCACCCACATGATCCTGTTCGCGCTGCTGCTGCTGGTGTCGATCTTCCCGGCCTTCCTCTTGCTCACCGGCAAGCCGACGCCTGTGATCATCTTGATCGGCGTGCTCTGGCTCGGCGTGCTCAAGTCGCTGTATTACGGGCCGCTCGCCGCGCTGATGTCGGAGCTGTTTCCGGCGGCGACGCGTGCGACCGGGCTCGGTCTCAGCTACAATATCGGTGTCACATTGTTCGGCGGCATGGGGCCGGCGATCATGACCTGGCTGGGCGGCTTCGTGGCGATCGGCGAACTCGCGCCAGGCTACTATCTCACCGCGGTCTGCATCCTCAGCCTCTGCGCGCTGTTCACGATCCGCAGGCTGCGGCTGGCGTAGTGCATGATCCGAAAAAGTGCGAAGCGATTTTTCGAAATGATCATGCGCAAATCGCATCAGATTTCGTGATGCGAAATTCAGATATCCTTATTGTTGCACAGCAACGTAGATAGTCGAAATCAAAGTTTCATCTGACGAAAGTATACGGTGTCCGGCGCACGTCATCCGTCCTAGGATGATGTCCGCCGGGCGCCTCTCTTCGTCGTGCCCGGTTCAGGATCTGGAATTGACGGCAAGGAAGGCCAGGGCATGAACGCCTCAACGACTGCGACCGCACGGACCAGCCGCAAGAGGCCACCGCCGGAGCCGGGCCAACCCGACAAGTTCAACGCGATCCAGAAGGTCTGCGCGATCCTGCGCGTGCTGGCGCAGCGCTCGCCGCTGCGGCTCACCGACATCGCCGACACCACCTCGCTGAACAAGGCGACTGCGCTGCGCATCCTCAACTCGCTGATCGAGGAAGGCTTCGTCAGCCGGGTCGCCGGCGCCAAGACCTATGAGCTCGGCCAGGAGGCGCGGGTGATGGCGGTCGGCGCGCGCCGTTCGGTCGACATCGCCGAGCTGGCGCAGCCGAGCCTGCTCCGGCTGTCGGAGCGCTCGGCCGATACGGCGCTGCTGTCGGTGCGCTCCGGCGTCGAGGCGCTCTATCTGGCGCGCTCGGTCGGCAACCATCCGCTGCAACCGAACTATCTGCAGATCGGCAGCCGCCGTCCGCTCGGCGTCGGCGCCGGCGCGCTGGCGCTGCTGGTCTGGCTGCCCGATGCCGAGATCGAGGCTGTGATCGAGGTGATCGTGCCGCGGCTGGCGAAATCGCCGCGCATCACGCCCAAGTTCCTGCGCGAGCGGATCGCGATGGCGCGCAAGGCCGGCCACACCGTGCTGATCGACGCCGCGTTTCCCGGCATGGGCGGCGTCGGCGTGCCGGTCCGCGACGATGCCGGCGAGGTGGTCGCCGCGCTCTCGATCGGCGCCGCGTCCGACCGCATCCGCAGCCGCGAAGGCGAACTCGCCGACATGCTGAAGAAGGAAGCCCAGGTGCTGGCCCGCGCGCTGGCCCAGGCGCCGAAGAACGGGCGCGCGGCGAAGATGGGTTGAAGCCGCTTTCTTGCTTCACCTCTCCCGCTTGCGGGGTCGAGACGAGCGAAGCTCGCTCTTAGGTCGACGCGCGTAGCGCGGCGGATGGGGGCTCTATCCACGATATGACTCGTGGAGATACCCCCACCC